>DATAIE010000671.1:0-5568 GCA_036262875.1 Verrucomicrobiales bacterium | reverse complement strand
ACTCGAATCCCTCAACCGGAAGGTGAAGTCTCTCGAAAAGGACTTCATTTCGCTCAGCGAAATCCGTATGGGAAATGTCTCCCCTGTCGTGAGCGACGCTCTGCGGTAGGATTGGGGTTCGCCCAAATAAGTCTTCGTGCTCCAGAAGTCCGCTTGCCGGGTTTGCTTCTGGAGCACTTTTTTGTACTCGCTGGATTGAAAAGGTCACCTGCCTCCATGGGCCAAAGCTAACACATAAGAGAGGACCGACCGGAAGCCCTGCCCCGGAGCCGCATCCTCCCTACTTCAACTGCAACCGGGTGGTAATCCGTTGTTTTATTTCATCGGAAACGGAAAGGCTCCCGACGGCCTCGCGGGCGGCGGCGGTATTGCCGGCGGCAAGGGCTTTGGCAACCCGGGCGGCCTCAAGACCTCCGGGAAAAAAGTCCTGGATAGAGGCGAGGTAGTAGGATTCGCGGCGGGGATCGGTGGCGGGGAGTTTGCGCAGCCATTCCATGGCGGCCGCGGGTTGAGAGGACTGCCACTCACTGAAGATGTTGGAGAGCACAGGGGTTTGCCGGTCCTCCGGCAAGCGGTTGGCCCATTCCAGAGCTTCGACCGGATTTCTGCGGGCCATCTCCCGGGCGGTGCCCTGAAACGCATAGTCCGGTGAATTTTGACCTGCGGGAGAGAGAAGGAAATTGCACAGGCTTTTGGGATCGGATCCCGCCCACTGCCACTGAATCTGCTCGACCACATGTTTGATGGAGGAGGGATCGAGCGACGAGAGCCAGGTGATGGCCTCCGGCGCGGGAGGGGTGGTGGAATCGAACCGGGGAAACCATTTTTTGGCAACAGAGGCGGCGGCTTTGGCACGACTTGCAGAGACATCCATGCCTGCGACGAGATCGGCGGCGGAGGCAAGGTCCTTGTCCGCGGCACCTTTGAGCACTGAACCGATGGCTTCATCCATGCTGCTGCCGCTCATGTGTTCCTGAATCCAGTCCATCGCGCCCGCAGTGTCGGTCCTGGCCCAAAGCTCGACCATGGGTCCGCTCAGTCTTCCGCGAACACCGGGATCGGCGGAGGCGAGCCAGGCCGCGGCTTTGCCAACGTCGGCTTCGGCCCATGCGCGGACGATGCCCGAAGCGAGGGACACGCCGAATTTGTCCTTGAGCCCCGACGCAAAAGAAAGGGCTCCTTCGGGATCGGCTTTGGCCCACACCTTTCCGATTTCGCCCAGGGCGTTCTCCGTGGCATAAGCGCAGGGGTGGGCGAGCGCAAATTCCGCCGCGTGCTGTGGATCGGCGGCAGCCCATTTCCCGATGCTGGAGATGTCCGGACCGTAGTTCTCAATATGCCAGTCGAACATGGTCTTGAGGCCAAGCTCGGGATCTTTCTTCATGATACTGTTCAGGGCCGTGTAGCGGAGATCCCGCAAATTGTCCTGAAACCCTGCGCGGCTGAGGGCAGCGACCGCCCCTGCGGCATCCCGCCGTACCCAGTCCTCGATCAGTTGCTGCCCGAGTTCCCAGCGGGGAAAGGACTGACCGCCCTCCGGTTCATTTGCCGTCTCAATCAGAGTGTCAAAGAGATTGACCGGATCAAGTTCGATCCAGCGGGCGGCGATCATTTTCAAAGCCACCGAATTGCTCTTTGCCATGCGCACCAAGTGGGGAAAATCGGTGATGGAGGCGTGCTCAAGGGCGGCCATCCACTCCAGCCAGCGGGTGACACCGGAGGAAACGGAAAGTTGCTGCTCAAGTGCGAGAGTCAGGGGATTCGCCTTTTTTCCGAGAGGAGACGCGGAGTCCTTTTGCGCGAGGGCCGCAGGAGACAGCGGCGAGGAGCCGCCAGTACCCGCGCCGCCTTTGAAGGTGCCGCCGCGCTGGATCCAGCGCATCGTGAAGCCGGAAGTGAGACCGGCGACGGCGGCAATGATGATGAGATTTCGGCGTCGGGAGTTCATTGGGGTCTGCGGAGGCTGTTGGGAGCGGAGGGATTCTCCATGGAGGCGCGCATCTGCGCTTTTTCCTGGGCGGTGAAAGGCGCGGCTTCCAGCCACTGGCGGGCCGTGGCGGGATCGCGCTTCTGCATGGCCTGAAGTGTTTGGACGGCGGAAGCATTCCGCAGATCGGTCTGCTCTATCGCAAGCGCCCACTGCCAGGCCTCTGCGGGAGAGTCCGATACGATGGAACGGACAAGGGACGCGGAGGCGTTATCCTTTTCCTGGCTGGGCGGAAGCGTGGCAATCCATTCAGACGCGGCGTAGGAGTCTTTGTTCGCCCATGCGGCGGCGACGGAGGACACTGCGGAGGAACGCCCGGCGCCCGCAGGCAGGGCCGTGGCCCATGTCACTGCGTCCTCCGGCGCCTGCTGAGCCCACGCGGAGGCAATGCGTGAAGTGTTCGAGACCCGCTGATCCTCCTGTGTCTGCGACAGGCGGTCTATCCATTTTTGAGGATCGCCGATGTTGTCACCGTTGAGGTACTGGAAGGCGGTGGACAGGAGCGGGCCGCGCAACCGTTCCGGAGCCTGTGCCATCAGCCCGTCTAACCGGTTCAGCATTTGACCGCCATTCATGAGACTGGAAGCAAGCTGTTGCACAGACTCGTCCCCGTCCCTGCCAGGCGGCATGTCAGCCATCAGTTTCAGCGCAAGATCCGGATCCTGATAGCCGGCACTGTTGATGATCTGACGGCGGAGCTCGCGGATGACTTCGGTATCCGGCTGGGTTTTGATCCAGTCCCAGACGGCGGCACGCTGACCGCCGGCCTGATTGATGATGGCGCTGTCGAAAGCCGGCATGATGGAGGCGAGCGAGCCGTCGTCGAGGTGGCGTTTGAGAAACGCTGCGGGATCTGAATTGAGCTTGTCCGTGACAATACTGGCCATGCCCATCAGGTCCTCGCGTCCCAACTGGTTGGGGTGTGCGATGATCCATTTGATGGTGGCGTCGTAGTCGGTTTTGACCGCTTCCGCGAGCACCCTGGCCCCGGTCGTGGTGGCAAAGTAGCCCTGCCTTCCACCGGCGGGAACGACTCCCACTTTATCGAGAGCGTCCGCGGGTTTGGCGGAACTCAAACCGATGAGAGCGCCGCGGATGATCTCGTTGCGGTCCACATCCTCCGGCAGGCCTTTGGCCCATGCGATGGCAGCGTCCACGTTTGTTTTGGCCCAGGCTTTGGCAACGCCGGAGAGGGCCTGCTCGCGGTAAGGACCGGTAAGAGCTTCCGCGGCGGCTTTGGCACCGTCCAGTCCACCCGCCGCCACGACGGCGAAGGCGTCGCGCACTTCACTGCTCCAATAGTTGTCGGACTTCGGAAGCCGCGCTGTAATTTCCGCGATGCGGCCGGGCACGCGTTTGGCGATCTCGACGAGTGAGTGGCGGGCCACACTCTCCCACCCGGCGGGGGAGTTGAGAAGTGCTGTAACAGCCGCAGAGGGATCGCGCTGGAGCCATTCATTGAAGAACTGCTCGCGCTGACCATAGTCCCTCCCTTTTTCGAGGAAGAAAGCGAGGCCCGCCTCCGGCGCAATCTCAGCCCACTCCGCGATTTGAGCGGCCCGGAAGACGCGGCGGCGCAGCGGGTCCTTGAGATCCGAGATGGCCTTGTAGAGGGCCGGCATAGCATCGGCACTGGCGCCGTGCTCATCGTGGAGTTTGCGCCACTCCGCATAGAGCGCGCTCTTTGAGAAGTCCGTTTCCTTTCGGGGAGCCTCCGCTTTCTTTTCGGGAGCGGACGCCGATTTTGCGGAGGGCGGTGCGGATTCCATCCCCATGCGGGCGCCGTAGCCCAGCGGAAGACAAGCGGCGGCGACGAGGGCGGCAATGGTCAGCGACGTTTTGGAAGTACTCATGGCAGTGACAACGGAACCCGCGGAGGTCGCGGTGGTGGAGGCCCCCGCAGCGGCGGCGGCAGTAAAGGCGGTGCCGGCGATGGCGGCGGGTGCGGCGAGCGCGCCGATGGCGGCGGCGATCATCATGGTGAAAACAGCGGTGGGCCGCGTGCGGGTGAGCACGGTCTCGATGAGGCCGGACATGCGGTCGCGCAGCATCTCGCGGCCGCGGGCAAGCCGCTGCTTCACCGCGTCTTCGCTGAGTTCCAGCGCCTCGGCGACCATCCGGACGGACTGGCCCTCGCGGTAAAACAACACGAGCGGTACGCGAAAGGATTCCGGCAGCTTTGCGAGAGCCTCCCGGACGAGAGCCGCCTCTTCATCGCTGGCCGCCGCTTCATCCGGGTGTAGTGCAGTGTCCTCGGTCTCAGTGGCGTCATCGAGCGAGTGCTCCGGATGCCGCCGCCGCAAGTGACCGAGTGCAGCGGTGCGCGCGATTTGACAGAGCCATGGTTTCAGCCGCTCCGGCTGGCGGAGGTCGTGAATTTTCCGCCATGCGGTCAGGAACGCCTCCTGCGCCGCATCCTCGCTGGCGGCGAAATCCGAGAGAATCCCATAGGCGATGCCGCAGACCGTGGCCTGGTGCCGCGCCACGATCTCCACGAAGGCGCGCTTCTCCCCGCGCTGTGCGGCCCGCGCCAGTTCCGCATCGGGCGGGCTGGCAGGCGAATGGGAGGAAAGCGGCGGCCTCATACTCTACAGATGAGGCGGCGGAGACGGTGGTGACAAAATATTATTTTTCGGGCGGATCCGGCAGGGGCGGAGGTTCGCCGGACCGCAGCTCTCCCGCGGCGCTGGCGGGCCGCGCTGTGACCGTCCCGATGATTTGCCGGCCTGGCTGAGCGGCAGGAAAAAGGAAGACCGCGGTTTGGATGTCCTGCAGAGTGGCGGAGATATCCACGATGGTGTGGTGTACCGCTCCCTCTTTCAGATCTCCGATATCCGCAGTGCCCTCGAGTACGATCACCTCTCCATTGAACCTGGGGACCATATCGATGCGGAAACCGGTAAAATCGGGGACCTCCCTGCCGTGCTCCGCCGGCATGGTGATCTCCTTCGTACTCTCGACCCGCGCCACCTGCCCGCTGGATGAAATGACCGCGGGAGTGGAGAGGATGTCCACACCCTTATTCTGCGAAAGATCGCGCATGAACATCTGGAAGTCCCTGTTCTCCATGATCTGGTCCTTCACCTCCGAGCCCGTCGGTACTTCAACGAACTTCCAAGCCATGAATATTTGCCCCGGGCTGCCGCTGTCGCTCAACGCCTCCAGAACTCGCGCAACACGCTCATGCTGAGATGGAGGCAGACTCACCTCAAGCATTCCCTGGGCCGGATCGTACCAACACCCTGGTCCAAGTGACATTCTCGCTACGCCGGAAACCTGTCCACCTCCTGAATCGTAGCCCTGCTTCGCAGAAGGATGAGGCAAACGGGCCACTGCGGAGAACATGTCCCCGGAAACGGCCTTCGCCGGTTCGTTCGAAGGAACAAAAGGGTCGGCCCCCTCCTGCGTTTCCACCGGTTGCGTCAAGTTCCGGAGAACATCAAGGAAGGCGGGGCCCACCCGATACTTACGGGTATCGGTAATGCCCTTTTCCGGTGGCACGGGATCGCGCAGGGTGAGAATGACTTTTGAATCCTGATAGCTGATCTTTGCATTCGCCTGCGCAGCCATGAGGCGAAGCA
>DATAIE010000670.1:0-10021 GCA_036262875.1 Verrucomicrobiales bacterium | reverse complement strand
GCAAAACCCGATCGAAAGCGAAGGTACCTACACGCTGCCGGAAGCTCAGCTCGACCGCTTCATGTTCTGTCTGAAGGTCGGTTATCCTTCGCGCGCCGAGGAGGTTGCCATCGTCAAAGGCACCACCACCGGCGCCATTGCAGACGTAAACAAGATCCTCACCCGGGATGAAATCCTTCAGCTTCAGGAAACCGTGCGCGCGGTGCCTGTGGCCGATGACGTGGTGGAGTATGCTGTGCGCCTGGTGGAGGCCACCCGCAACGGGCCCCACACTCACGAACTCGTGCAGCGCTACGTCAGTTACGGCGGCAGTCCGCGGGCCTCCCAGAACATCATCCTGGGCGCCAAGGCCCGCGCGCTGCTGGATGGCCGCTTCCATGTGGACTTCGCAGATGCTCAGGCCGCCGCTGCGCCAGTCCTGCGGCACCGTCTCATTCTGAACTACAAGGCCCGGGCCGAACAGATCACCACGGATGATATTACCGAGGCGCTGCTCAAGAGCGTGAAGACCTCCGCCTGAGGGGCGCTTTTCCAATTCCGTTCCAGAGACTGCGCGATCCCATGCCCGATCCCTCCCTCCAGGACCCCGACCTTTTTCTCGCCATCGAGGATCTGGACCTGGTGGCGCGGACGCTCGTCGATGGCGTGCTCACGGGCGCGCACCGGAGCCGGAATATGGGCGGCGGCACGGAATTCCACGGCTACCGCGATTACTTCCCTGGCGACGACTTGCGGCGGGTGGACTGGAATCTGTGGGCCCGCAGCGACCGTCTCTGCACAAAGGTCACCCGGGCGGAGACGAACATGCCGGTGTATGTTCTGCTGGACTCGTCCGGCTCCATGCGGACGGCCCACGGGCCGTGCCGGAAATGGTCCTGGGCGTCGCGCGCGGCGGCATCCCTCGTTCTCTGCGCCCTGCGCGGACGCGATCCCTCGGGACTGGTGCTGCTGACTGACAAGGTCGCGGATTTTCTTCCCGCCAAACTCGGGGCCACTCAATTTCCCGACATGCTGGCGCTGCTGGAGCGCAGCCAGCCCGCCGGACGCAGCGACTTGAATGCCGCCCTCCACGAGGCCCGCACGCTTTGTTCCCGCCGCGGGGTGGTGATCTTGATATCCGATCTCTTCACCCCGGACGCCGCCGGCGACCGTGCGCTGGCCAATTCCCTCGCGGACTGGCAGGCCGCGGGACATGATGTCCTGGTCATCCACCTCATGGACCCGGTGGAAACGAAGCTGCCGGCGCACGGAAAGTATGTCACCCGTGACCTGGAGACTTCCTCCACCCTGCGCACGGACGTCACCACCCTGCACGAGATCTACGAAGAGGTAGTCTCGCGCTGGCGGAATGAACGCCGCTCCACCGGCGAAAGCTCCGGGCTGGACTGGCTCTCCGTCACCACCGCGGAACCCATCGCCGACACCCTGGCCGCCGTCCTGGCGCGCCGTGCTCTGATCATCAAGTGAACTTCATTCATCCGGCTTTTCTTGCAGCGCTCGGGGCTCTCAGCATTCCTCTGGCGATCCATTTTCTGCGCAGCCGCCGGTTGAAACACCTGGACCTCGGCACGCTGCGCTTTGTGCAGGAGGCCATCGCGGAGACCACCCGCTGGCAGCGGCTGCGCGAATGGCTGCTGCTGCTCATGCGCCTCGCCATGATCGCGCTCCTCGCCCTGCTGTTCGCGCGCCCGTTCCTCAAACAAAACACGCCTCCTCCCGGCATGGAAGCCGGCTCGGAATGGATCTGCGTGCTGGATGCGTCCACCTCCATGCGCTTCCAAAAGCCGGCGTCCTCACCCGCCGGCACCGCGCCTCCCAATGCCGCACAGGCGCTGTTCACCAAACGTCTCGGAGACATCCCCCAGGGGATCAAAGTGGTGCCCGTGCTGCTCGCAGATACCGTTCAGGAAACCTCCGGTGCCGCCGATGCCGAAAAAGCCATCGGCGGGCCGTGCGACTTTACCGCCCTCGCCCGCTGGTTGAATGCCCGCATTGCCGCCGCGCCGGACACCCCGCGCCGCGTTTTCTTCTTCAGTGATCTCCAGCAGCCCGCCGGCAACCTCCCCGCAGAGGTGAACTGGCCGGAGAGCGTGCCCTTCGAAATCGTTAGCGTCCTGCCCCCCTCCACACGAAATGTGTCCGTCGGCACACCCCTGCATCGTGTGCAGCCCTACGTGGCCGGCAAGGAGGTCACCCTCCAGCTTCCGCTTACCCGGGCCGGGGACACTGCACCGCAAAAGTTCACCGCCTATGCCGGGGCGGGATCGGATGTGCGGAGCCTGCCGGAGAAGGAATACCCGGCGGACGCTTCGGAGGTGGCTCTGACGCTGAAACCCGAAAAGCCGGGAGACATGGAAGCCGCTGTGCGCGTGAAGTCTCTGGATGCCTGGCCGCTCGACGATCAACGGCAATTCACGATTCGCTTCACAGACCGGCAACCGGTGCTCCTCGTGGACGGCGATCCGGGACGCGACGACAGCAAGCCGCGCAGCGAATTCGACGCGCCTGGCGGCTCGCCGTTTGCCTCGGAGGTCTACTATTTGCGCCACGCACTCGCCACGCCGGACCGCGGGCAAACCGCCTCCGCATTCGACGCCGTCGTCACCACTCCCGGCATGGAAAACCTGGCTGAAAAGCCGTGGAAAGCCATCGCTCTCTGTAATGTCTCCGGTCTCGACGAAGTCGTCCTGACAAAACTGGCGGAAATGGTCAAAGCGGGCACGGGCCTCCTGATCTTCCCGGGAGACAAGACGGACTTCACCGCATGGGCGAAGATTCATGATGCCGGACTGTGTCCCGCGGTCATCACGGCTAACGAATCACCTCCGGTGCCGCGGCCTTTGACGGAATGGGACGGCAAGCATCCCGCCCTCGCTGCCTTTGCCGCGCGGGAAAACGGCGACCTCTCCCGCATTCTTCTCAAAGACCGGCTCACCCTGACGCCGGACGCAGACGCCACCATCCTCGCCAGCATGGGCCTGGAGGCAGCAGTGAAAAAGGAGGAAGTCAAAACAGGCGAAGAGGTTAATTCCGGTGCATTCACATTGCCTCCCGGCAAAAATGGAAAGCGCCCGGCTCTCGTCACGAAACTCAATGGCAAGGGCCGCATCGTCGTGTTCGCCAATCCCGCCGACCGCGACTGGACGGACTTCCCCAGCGAGCGGCTCTACCTTCCATTTATGCAGGCGCTGTTCCGTTACGCAGCTCAGTCCGGTGCCTCGGATGAAGAGGGCCTGCCTCCCGACCGCGCCGTAGCCCTCACCGACAACCGGTTGCCCGGCCGCTATCCGGAGGCACTGCTCCACGTGGCCGAAGAGGAAAGCACCGCGCCATTCCTGGATGAAGAGGCCTTCCGCAAAACCCTGCGCCTTGGCCGTGCTCCGGAACCCCTCGTGCCGGCAGGCAGCGACGCGTGGAAAAAAGTGGAGGGCTCCCCCCGCCCGGATGAGTGGTGGCCATGGCTGGCGCTGGGGCTGCTGCTGTTTATCATCGCGGAGACGTTTCTCGCGGATCACAAACGCCCGGCCCGCCGCACGCCGGCTGCCGCGTCCTGAGGAAGACGGCCTGCCAGGACAGGTCACTCGCAATCCCGGCACTCACGGAAAAGCCCCTGGACGCCTGGCCTCCGTGGTGCTTTTAGACCGGCTTCCGTTCATTTCCTCAGAATTTCCATTTATGTCCTACACCACCTGTACTGTTCCCTCCGGCGAAAAAATCAGCATCAGCAAAGGCAAGCTGACAGTGCCGGCGAATCCGATCGTGCCCTTCATTCGCGGCGACGGAACGGGCCCGGATATCTGGGCGGCAAGCGTGCGCGTGTTCGATGCGGCGGTGGAGAAAGCCTACGGCGGCTCAAAGAAAATCTCATGGATGGAAGTGTTCGCGGGCGAGACGGCCAAGAACCAGTTCGACAACTGGCTGCCGGAAGACACGGTGGAAGCGTTCAAGGAGTTCCTCGTCGGCATCAAAGGCCCTCTCACGACGCCGGTTGGCGGCGGAATCCGTTCGCTGAACGTGGCCCTGCGCCAAATGCTGGACCTTTATGTCTGCCTCCGTCCGGTGCAGTATTTCACGGGAGTTCCCTCTCCGGTGAAGCGTCCGGAGCAGGTGGACATGGTGATCTTCCGTGAGAACACGGAGGACATCTACGCGGGCATCGAATACGCGGGCGGCTCGCCGGAGGCGGCGAAGGTGCTGGACTTCCTCCAGAAGGAATTTCCGAAGGACTTTGCGAAAATCCGCTTCGGTACGTCGCAGGCGGTGGTGGATTACATGAAACTGGCCTCGCCGGAGCACACGATGGAAAACTATCCCGTGACGGTGGGCGTGGGCATCAAGCCGGTTTCCCAGGTTGGCACGATCCGTCTGGTGAAGAGCGCCATCGAATACGCGATCACCAACAAACGGAAGTCCGTCACGCTCGTGCACAAAGGGAACATCATGAAGTTCACGGAAGGGGCCTTCCGGGACTGGGCATATGCCGCCGCCGGACGCATCTTCGGCGACAAGGTCTACACCTGGGCCCAGTGGGAAATCACCAAAAAGGAAAAAGGCGAAGCTGCCGCCAATGAGGAACAGAAGGCCGCACTCGCCGCCGGAAAGATCCTCATCAAGGACGCCATCGCCGACATCGTGCTGCAACAGGTGCTGACCCGTCCCACGGATTTCGATGTCATTGCCACACTGAATCTGAACGGCGACTATCTCTCCGACGCACTTGCCGCGCAGGTGGGTGGCATCGGCATCGCCCCGGGGGGCAACATCAACTACGTCACCGGCCACGCGATTTTCGAAGCCACGCACGGCACTGCTCCGAAGTATGCAGGCAAGGACGTGGTAAACCCGGGCTCCGTGGTGCTGTCCGGCGAGATGATGCTCCGCTACATGGGCTGGACGGAAGCCGCGGACCTGATCATCAAAGGCCTTAACGGTGCCATCGGCAGCAAGCGCGTGACCTATGATTTCGCACGGCTCATGGAAGGCGGCACCGAGATCAAGTGCTCGGAGTTTGGCGACAATATCATCGCGCACATGTAATCACGGAAGCATCACTTCCCCATTCCAACGGAAAACGGCCACTCTCACAGGGTGGCCGTTTTTTTTGCCAATCGAACTTCCGGCCATCCGCCGGGAAGTCGCAAAAGACTTCTGGCCGTTGAGGGAGGTCCCGGTCTTCAGGCAAGCAGTTTCCGGCCCGCTTTGGCCATTTCGACAAGCGACTCACGGAATTCCTTAATCGCCTTTACGAGAAGCGGAGCAGAGGAAATATCGGCCAGGAGTTCCAAGTAACCCGACGGCGTTTCTTCAAGAAATTCCCCCGCGCCGTCCTGATCCTCAGCCCAGGAGTCTTCACCACAGAGCGGACACTCCTCGTCGGTGCTTTTGAAGCGAAACGGCCGCATTTTGATGGTCCGTTTCACTCCCTTGTCCAGGAGGACCGGGAATGCGCCCGGGCAGCCTGCGGCCCGGCAGCACCGTCCCCTGCTGATTTCAACCTTCGCCGGCTTCCCGGGGAGCAAATATTGCGTCCAGTCGACCTTTACTCTTTCCGCAATTTTTTTTACCACCTCCCAACTCACCCTTCCCTCCTCCCCGGTCTCAGCGAAACTCACGGCCGGCTGCTTAAAGCCCAATTCCTCCGCCAAAACCTCCTGACGGAGCTTGGGAAAAGTTTTTCGGGCCTTTTTGATCGCGAGGCCAAGGGAGACCCAGTCGATATTTTCCGTAGTTTCCATGCAAAAGCCGCCTTCGAATCCAAGGCTAGTCCGGCAAATCGCAATAATCAACCCAGAATCTTAAAATATTCTTGATTCTGATCAATATATTGCGCAATTATTTGAAAATATGGATACCTCATCTTACCCTCTGTTGCTTGGCGTAGGCCTCGCAACCTCGACCCTGGGTTTCCTCGCCGGGAAGATTCGGCTCCGTTTCGCTTCAAGTCGCGATGGTTCGGGTTCCCAGGGAGCCGTCACCGTGGCCTTGGAGGGCCGGCCTGAAACACGGTCGGCCTTCAAAGTTGATCCGCTGTTCCCTCTCATTCGGAGGGTCGCTTCAATTCAAAATCCACCTGCCATGCCAGGGGTGTTCGAAGTGCTGAACTACGTTGACGGTTTTGAACCGTCCAAACTGATGGTTCACATTGGCGACCGGGAGATCACCCATCCGGACGTCGTTTTTGTGGTGGAGGAGGGACTGCTCAAGCGGATCGAAGTCGAAGTGTGTTGTTTTCAGCCTTACCTGTCGGCCGGCAAAGCCCAAATGAGAATTCACTACGCCGGCTCCCTTCGTTTGGCCGAAACAGTGCCGCTTGATCCCCGCCGGCTCCAATTGATCACGGCACCGGATAATAATCAGAGTCCCGCTGACGACAGAAGGGGTAATGCATCAGTCCGTTCCGCACCCCGCTGTTGATCAGGGAAAGCACCGCCCTCTTCATTGCCGGCGAAAACAGCGGTCACGCCTCACGGTGTGACCGCTGTTCTCTTTTGAAGAGTCCCCTCAGGCTTTCTTGAGCGTCGCGAGGTCCCACATGGACCTGTCCGGCTTTGACGTTGCTTTGGGTTTATCCTTCTGAACAGAAATACTCTGGCCCAGCGCCGGGCTGTAGACACTGCCGCTGCACTGATAGAAGCCACTTTCCGGGCACCACGCGCAATCGCCGCAAAGCCAGCGGAAACCGGTTAGCGCACTGGTCGCAGAGGCACGAGGGATGCCGTCGCTTGTCAAAAAGACAGGGCGGCACGCATCGTCACAATCGAACCGCTCAAGAACGCCGCCTGTCCCGCCTGCCACGAGCCGGTATTTAAAATCACCGGAATCTGTCCCGACGCACTTGCCAAAGCGCATCGTGATCGGGCTCACCTTGCAGATGTCCGCAGCCGCGGCAGCGCCGCCTCCGTGAGGATAAATGATGGAGCCGTTGCGCGTGGAGATGCAATTTCTCACGCCGCCCGCGCCGATGGCAAAGGTCATTTCCGGCAGGCCGTCCGCACCGAGTTCCTGAACGCACACGTCGCCGTCATAGACGAAGGTGGTTTTGGCGGGAGCACTGCCTCCGAACAGTATGATGCCTTCACGGCGGCCAAAGGCATCATAACTGTAGAGCGCCATGGGCGAACCGCTGAATCCGTCCGAGACGGAAACCAGTCTGCCGCCGGCGTCATACACGCATTCCATTTGCACGGTTCCGCTGCTCATGGAGGTGAGGCAGCCGTTGTCATCCCAGTGCAGGGCACCTCCCGGCCAGGTGGAATACTGATTCATTTGCCGGTCGCCCGGAGGCAGGACGTCAGAGCGCGTGTAGACTCCGGGATTTGCCCCTCCCGTGGCAGTGAGCCGGTTTCCTTCGGCATCCAGTGTGTAGGACACATCACTTTCGGTCACCGCCTGGCCACCGGCCACCTCCCGGCGGCTGGTGACGCAGCGCGCAACGCGGCTGAGCCGGTCGAGAGTGAAGACACTTTGCCGGCCCGGAGGACTCGCCGCCGCCGAAAAGACGCTGCTCACGCGAGTGACGCATTGATTCCGGTCCCGCCGTGTAACGCAGTCGTCGAGGACGACTCCATTGGGGCCGGTGATGGTGCAGCGCACGCAGGCGTCGAACGAGAAGTCCTCTCCCGCGCCGGGCAGCGCGGCATCCCCGTCGCCGCGGTAGAGCCAGGTGGTGACGACGCCATCGCTGCGGCTCTCGCGCACCAAATTGTACCCGGCGTAGTCACAGGTGCTGACGGGCGGTGAAAGGACCGTCCCGGCGGCGGTGACGGCGGAGAGGGAAACGAGCAGCCCCTGGGCATTGCGGGCTTCTGCAAATTTGGTGCCGTTCGGATAGGTCACGCCCGTCGAACCGCGATGGCTCCAGGTGCGGGAGATCGCTCCGATGGAGTTCTTCGCTTCGCTGGTTTTGCTGCAGCAGGAATCGTAAGTGCAGGTGATATCCGACGCCCCCTGCACGGCATGCACACAGTTGCCGAGACCGTCGTAGCTCAGAGCCAGGGGATCCATGGTCACCACCGGTGCCGGCACATTGGTATAGGCACACGTGGTGACCCGGCCATTGAAATCGAAGGTGCAGACACGCAGGCACTCATCCTGACACTTCCACTGCTGCACGTTGCCGAAGGCATCGCGGGTGGCGATTTCGCTGGTGCCATCCGGATAGTCGCAGCGGGAAAAACAACTTCTCGCGTCACGGGTGAATGTGGTGGTGTAGCCCAGGGAATTTGTTATGCTGCGGCACTCTCCGGAGCGGCAGAAAACGGTGCCCAGCATGTCCAGCGAGCCGTCGCCGTCCACATCGGCGGACAGACGGCAGGAGAAGGGCGAGGCGGGTGTGCCGCCATCGTAGTCGAAGCGGAAGACCAGACCGCCGGGCTCGGTGGATTGAACCACGCGATTCACCGAATCGAAGGCAACTGCGCGGGCCGAGCCTGCCCCGCTTCCGTTGACACTGACACGGCGGCCCCGGGCGTCGACCGTGAATGTATAAGTGAATGACTTGTCGGGCACGCCGGCCAGGCTGGACGAATCGGTCCGCGTGCAGGAAACCGGATTTCCGCAGGCATCCAGAGAGACGGACAGTGCACAGGCGCCGTCTGAGCACCGGACGGGGCGGCCGGCGGTGTCGTAACTCATCGTCCATTGCGTGTCCCCGTTGCACGTGACGCTCTGCATGAGGCCGGCGGGTGAATAGTGCACCGTGGTCACCTCTGTGGGATGCGGATCCGCCTCCCCGGGCGAGAACCGCTCGATGGTGAAAACCTCATCCTGGGAAACGGAGCAGAAATAACCGGCCGGGCAGGTGCACGTCCTCCAGCCCACCCTGCTTTCCGTGCTGATCGCACGCGCAAGCACAGCCGGATTATTTCCCACACCGCCGCTGCCGCCCCCGCCGCCGGAAGACCGGCAGTTGCTGCTCTGCAAGGCGCAAATGGTTGAAAGGCAGGAGGTGCCATCGGAGAAAATTCCGGTCGCAGTGAACTGCTGTGTCTTCCTGGACAGGAGAACATTGTTCGCAGAGCCCGGCACGTCCGTCACTTCGCCGAAAACGGAGATAGTGACATGCCCGTAGTTGTCGTAGGTGAAGGTAGTGACATTCCCCATCGGGTCCGTGCAAGTGGCCAGGCGGTGGAGCTTGTCATAGGAGCAGGTGGAGACGGGACTCGCGGAGGGAGGCAGTCCGGCGCTGGATCCAACCAACGCACAACGCACCATTGCCCCCAGGAAATCGTAATCACACTCCGTGGTAACGGATGTCAGGGCTCCGAGGCCCCCACTGACGCTCCGGAGGATGAAGCCGCGTTCGTCCAATACACAATCACACACAGCATCTGTGGACTGCGCCCGGCTGGCCGCAGGCGTGCTCACCCGCACACACTGACCGGCATCGTCGACGGTGAAGTCACACACCGCAAAGCTCCCGAGGCTGGCCGCATCCGGCTTGAGCAGGCCTGCGGGAATGGAAAGCGTGCGCTCCTCCGCGGCCAGGCGAACGAGGCGGCAGCGGTCATCATAGACCATGAAACTGCTCAAGGCGGGATTAGCCGCCACCAGCGCGCCGGTTTCATCGCGAAGCTCCACATCGCAGCGCACGGGCAGCCCTCCGTTGTCGTAGAAATACACCGCAGAGGTGCGCGAAGCGGTCGCCGCGCTGGTGCCCGTTGGCGGAGTCTGCATGCGGGTGATCTGGCTGGCCGCGTTGTATTCATAGAGCCAGTCGTTGCCCTTTTCATCCACCACCCTGACGACGCGGCCCATCGTGTCGCGCTCAAAGTGCATTGTGAGTTGCAGGCCCGTGCCATCCAGCTTTTTGTCACAAATGGTATCCGTCAGAAATCCGGTGGCGGCACTGTAAACACACTCATCACGGTAGATGGAGGACGGCCCGTCAAAAGCAGTGACACTGGTGCACTGGCCGCGGCTGTTCCATGTGCAGGTGTATCCGGATCCCAGGATGGGTGTGGTGGCGGAGGTGACTCGCCCGCTTTGGTCGTATCCCCAGGTGTAAACCTGTCCGTAGGAG
>DATAIE010000669.1:0-2353 GCA_036262875.1 Verrucomicrobiales bacterium | reverse complement strand
GGTCGGAACGAACTTTAAGGTGGAAGCCAAGGCGCTCGTCGAAAACGTGGAAAAACTCCTCGGCGTGCATATCAGCGGGCTCGACGCCAACGTGGCGGCCAACTTCAGTGTGGATGAATTTTCCAATTCACCGATGCGCCTGAAATCCGGACCCCGTGCGGCAGCGCCTGAAGGCGGTGGCGGCGCCACCGACAAGGCTACGGAGCCGACGGTGGTTTGGAACTCGGATGGCAACACCCTCTTTGTGGTGGCGACCCGTCAGCAGCATCAAATGGTGGGAGCCTACCTCGCCACCCTCGACCAGCCCCAGCCGCTGATCGCGGTGGAGTTCAAGTTCGTGGAAACCACCAAGGATCCGAAGAACCAGCTCGGCATTGACTGGTCCGGCACCTTCGACGGCGGATTCAACTTCAATCTCACCGGTCTCGACACGACGGTCGACCTGGGAAATATCAAGAATACGGCCCTTCCGGCAGCCGGCATTTTGACTCCCGGAGACATGAATGTGAAGCTGAACTTCCTCATGAAGGACCGTGAGACCAGCACGGTGAGTTATCCGCGCGTGCTCACTCTCAACAACCGCTCCGTGTCCATGCGCAGCGTGGTGAACTTCCCGGTGCTCGCCGCCAGTTCCAGTGTTTCCGCCGGAACGGGTACCAGTTCCAGTCAGGTGGCCTTCATGCCGATCGGCACCACCGTTAACATTTTGCCGAAGCAAATGGGCGACAACGACGTTCTCATGCAGACGAAGATCGTGGTCGCCAACGTCATCGGCGAGGAAATCATCGACGGTAATAAATACCCTGTCCCCAGTTCACGTGTTTACACCTCTCCGCTAAAAGTGAAGTCCGGCTACACGGTAGCCATCGCCGGACTTGACGAAGCGACGGATGCGCGCTCGGGCAGCGGTGTTCCGCTGCTGAGCCGCATTCCGGTGCTCGGCTGGGCCTTCAAGAACCGGTTCAAGGACCGGACCCGCAAGAATTTGATGATCTTCATCACGCCTTCCATTATCATGCCAAACGGTCGCGGCGTGGGTGAAACGCCGCTTTCTGAAATCCCGCGCTATCACGACGACCAGCCGCACAAGGCTCCCTGTTTCCGGACCACGGGTGAACTCGTGGGAGGACCCGAAAAGCTGGGCGAGGCCATCCTCTGGGCGGATCGCGAAGAGCGCCGGCTGCGGACGGTTTGTCAGGAGGGCCGTGGAACCAAGGCGGTCGCTCAGGAAATCTCGAATCTCGGCGCCTCCATTGCCAGTCTCCAGGCCTATGCCAACGCGGTGGCGATGCAAAACCCCAATGCGGGAGAAACCCTCGCCCTGCGCCGCTATAATCTCGATCAGCTGAGCCGCCGCACGCTCACCCTGCGCAAGACCTACTTCAAGAACACGGTCCCGACTCAGGGGATGTAATCCGCCGGCACGGCATCTTTAACTTCGACAGCACCCGCTTCCTGATATCAGGAGGCGGGTGTTTTCGTTTTATCTTCCCGGAGCAAAGAGCGCGATATTCTCAAAAGTAGTTGGAATTGACTAGTCAAATAGGCTCGACACTTCCCGCGAAAATCCATAGTAATCCGGCTTAACCAAATGAACCGCCCCCCCGGCATTTCCTCTCCGTCGCCATGGTGACGGTGATTCTGTTTTCGTTCAGCGAAAGCGGCTTTTCCTCTCTTTCGACTGCCGGGCACCCCCGGAAAGTGGTGAGACTGGAAAGTCCCGCAGACCTCTCCGGGCCGGAAAAGGGGTTCTCTGTGAATTTGCGGGTCCTCCCTGCTGACCGAACCGTTCTTTTTTGACTCCCGCCTCTGTCTCCGGCCGCCCCCCTTTCGCGGTCCGTCTGTCCGATTTTGCACCCAAACATGAAAACCGCACCCCTTGTCCTTGCCTCGCTGATGATGCCCCTTGCGGCGATTGCCGCCGACATGGCCGTCACGTTCAACGAGATTCAATACCATCCGGCGGGTTCGGATACGGAGTGGATTGAGTTTCACAATCTCCACGGCGTGAATGTGGATATGTCAGGATGGAAGGTGAGTGGCGGCGTGGACTATACTTTTGCCGAAGGCACCGTCATTCCGGGGCATGGATTTCTCCTGGTGGCGGCTCAGCCGTCGGGACTGCCAGGTTCGCTGGGACCATGGACCGGGAATCTCAGCAATTCGGGGGAATCCGTGCAGCTTCTCAACCGGGACGGGAGAATCATGGCGGAGGTGGATTACAGCGACAGCGGCGACTGGCCGGTGGGGCCCGACGGTTCCGGCACCACGCTGTCCCGGCGGGTGCCCGGAGCTCAGGATGGCCCGTCAGCGTGGACATCCAGCAATGAAATCGGCGGCACGCCCGGCTCTG
>DATAIE010000668.1:0-4829 GCA_036262875.1 Verrucomicrobiales bacterium | reverse complement strand
GGTGGCGCCTTTGCTGCCAGGCGCGAATGCCAGGTTCCCCAGCACGCGGTGAACGATCAGGTCCGCGTACCGGCGGATAGGACTGGTAAAGTGAGTGTAGTATTGCAGTGAGAGACCGTAGTGGCCCACTGAATCCGCGCTGTAGACGGCACGTTTCAGACTCTTCAACAGGGCGACTTTCAGAACATGCTCCTCCGGCTGGCCTTCGATCGCCTTGAGCACTTTTTGGATGCTGCCTTTCACGCTCAGGTCCCCGTACGGAAAGCCGTGGGCGATGAAGGTCTCCCGCAGCTCGTTGAGCTTTTCCGGATCCGGGTCTTCGTGAATGCGGTACATCCCCGGGCGTCCGCTGCGCAGCATGGCTTCGGCCACGGCTTCATTCGCGACGAGCATGAATTCCTCGATGAGCTGATGGCTCTCGTCATACACGATGCGGGCAAACCTGACAGGATGTCCCTCGGCATCGAGGACGACCTTCACTTCCGTGAACTGCATATCCAGTGATCCATTGTCAAAGCGCCGCTGCCGGATGAGCGAAGCCAGCTTCCACGCGCGGTGGAGGAGTTTTGCGTCCGGGTCGCGTCCGGCGGGTGCCTTCAGCGAGGCCATGGCCTCCTCATAAGTATAGCGGCGCCGGCTGCGAATGACGGCGGAGACGAATCGCTGGCCCGTTCGGCGGCCTTTGGCGTCGAAGGTCATGACCGCAGCGCGGGTGAGCTTTTCTTCAAACGGGCGCAGACTGCAGAGTCCGTTGGAAAGGTGTTCGGGCAGCATGGGCAGCACGCGATCCACCAGATAGGTGCTGTTGCCCCGGCGGAGGGCCTCGCGGTCCAGCGCGGTGCCTGGGCGCACATAGTGGGAGACATCCGCGATGTGAACGGCGAGTTCCCAGCCTCCCCCCGGCAACTCCGATACAGTGATGGCGTCATCAAAATCCTTCGCATCGAACGGGTCGATGGTGATGACATGCTGCTCCCGCCAATCCTCGCGGCGGGCGATTTCATCTGCGGGGATTTCGTCAGGAAAAGCCTCGGCCTCCTGCACGGCCTCGCGGGGAAATTCCATGCGCAGCCGGTGTTTGGCGATGATGCCGAGAACATCCACGCCTGGCTCGCCGGCGGCTCCCAGACGCTTCACGAGGTGCCCCTTGAGACGCTTGCCCCGCGGATGCCAGTCATCCACGGCGACCACGACTTTGTCACCGGGCGCGGCGAGACTTCGCCCGTCCGCCTGCACTTCCACTGCCGGCAGGAAGAGATCGTCCGGCTCCACCCATGCGTGCTTTCCTTTGACGTGGAGCGTGCCGGGAATGGCCTCGTTCCGGCGTTCGAGCACTTTCACCACGCGCACCCGGAAGTCCCGGCGGTCACGTGCCCTGGCAGGGCCCGGAGATGGGGAAAGCCTCACCGTTACCTTGTCGCCGTGCAGGGCGGTGGCCGTCTGCTCTGCATCCACTGTGATTTTCGTTTCCAGGGTGATCGCCATCGATTGCAGGACCGGGAGATTCTCCCGCAGAGCGGGATCAGGGATAAAAACAAGCCCTCCGGCTCTCACTGCCAGTTTTCCGGTGAGCAGCAGCTCCCGGCTGGATGCCGGCTTTTCCGCCGGAATGCGATAACGCCCGTTCCGGGCTTCAGTGAGGGCTCCGGACTCGACCAACTCGCGCAAAACGCCCCTCAGCTCCGCCTTTCGGTCCGGGGGAATTTTGAGGATTCGCGCCAGTTCCGATTTGTCCACCGGCCTTCCGCCGGAGGTCTGAAACCACTCTAAAACGTTCTTTTTCAATAACTTATGACTCATTTGACTTTCCAATTCCAATCTGCTTCGGGCTAAGAAAATGCCCGATCCTGTATTTACATAATAAACTCATTGTTTTTTACCTCCCGACCGGATATTTTCCTGGTATGATGGAGGAAAATCCCCCATATCAAACCCCACTTCTTCACCAAGCCATGAAACTCTCCCTCAACTCCCGGCCGGTACGTGCGAGCGGCTTTACGCTCATCGAACTCCTTGTCGTCATCACTATTATCGCGCTGCTGGTTACGGGTGCCTTCGGGGCCTACGGCTTTGTGATGGAGCGGGCCAAGAAGTCCGAAGCACAGGGTGCCTGCATGACGGTGTTCAATGCCATCGATCAGTATAACAATCAGTATGACTACCTCCCGCAGCCCATGTCTGCAACCAAGAATACGGACTGTAAGACGGATACCTCGGCGGAGGAGGGGCTGATCTGGATTCTGCTCGGCAAGGACGAAACCCAAAACAGCCGGAAAACCAATTTCCTTGGCGATCTCAAAGACGCCAAGACCAACGCCGAGAAGAAGGTCAGCGGGATTGTCCGTAATGACGACAGCGCCGCTCTGTATGACCCGTGGGGCAACTACTACAAAGTGACGATCGACCTCGATCTCAATGAGAAGCTCGACAACCCGAACGAAGAGGAAGTGAACAGTGGCGTCACTGAACTTCACAAGAAGGTCATCGTCTACAGTGTCGGCAAAGACATGAAGGAAGAGACCTGGAAGGACAATGTGACTTCCTGGTCTGCCCAGTAAGCCCGGACGGCATCGATTTCCCGCGGCTGCGCAACCCCTGCGCGGTCGCGGGTTTTTTGTGCCGTGAAAGGAAGAAGGCGCTTTTTGTGCAAGTGCGGTCCCCGGTCAGTGAACCGTAGCCCGGCATGGCCGAAGGCTTTTGAGTGCGCCGCTTTCGGCGCGGTGGTTGCCCGCAAACTGGATGCAGCGTCCCCGTCTTATCTCATTCTGCCGGGTGGGACTTTGCTGAAGGGAATATGATGGGAGGGACCTCTTCGTCAGTCCGCGCTGAAAGCGCCGCACTCTCAAAAGCCTCCGGTCATGCTTCTGAAGCCGTCTCTCAAAGTGCCCTGACGGATCTTGCCGTGGGCCTTCCGGCGGGACCTGTCTCTCATGCGTTCGCCCTGGTCACGGCGGTACCCGGCATCCGCATCCCATGGGACCAAAAAAATATTCGGCTTCGCCTGAACCTGTCGTCCGGCGGTTTCCGCATGTCGATCTGAAGCCGCCACTCCGGCGGTTTTCAGGACCTCAAAACCACACTCCCATGAATATCCCTGTCGCCGCCCGTATGCGTGGAGGCCTTCTCGCCGCCGCTCTCTTCACCGCCTCCACCGCCGGGTCCCCGGCTGGAGACGCTGTCACTCTCTGGATGGAAAAGGCCCCCTCGCTCTCCGGTCCATGGAGCCGCATCGATCTCAAAACGGCTCCCCTCGACGCCGATGGAAATCCGAGGCTGCCGGTCGAAACGGCGCATGAATTCTACCGGACCCAAATCCGGCTGGGTCCGTCCGTCCAAATCGGAGATCCCATTCCGCTGAGTGAAGTGCCGCCGGAGATGGTCACCCGCGCCCAAAATTTCATCAACGACCGGGATGAGTCCGATCCGGAAGGCTGGCCGGAGGATGTGGAACTGGAGCCCAGCCTGTTTCCCCAATACATGGTGACGGGGGATGGTTCGGTGAAGCCGGGATACTTTGAATTCAAGATCGTTCGCAAGGCGGTGCCGGCGACGGTGCGCGGTTTTGTGACCCGGCCTGAACGGGAGCTGCCGCGGGACTGCGGCTACATTCTCCTTTCCGCCACAGAGGAGGATTTCCCCATCGCGGAATTTGCGATGGAAGGTCCGACTCCCGCCGAGCGGCTGGCCCGCCTCGCCGGGACCACGCGCATTCGTGTGGTCCGTTACGGGCCTACCTTTCTCGTCGCAGAGAGCGAGGATGGAAAACCGGTGGCGACTCAGGGGGCCCTGCCTTTCAGACCCGATCCTGACATTCTCAAACTTCACGGCGCGGAATGGACAGGCGATACCGATGCGGGTCTCGACAAAAGCCCGGAGGACCTTCCCCGGCGCAAACTCGAATACTACCGGGACTACAGCGACTTCCGCGCCGACTTCGCTTCGAATCCCGTCTATATCCAACTCAGGAAAAACAAAATGGCCCGCGCCAAACTGGACTGGGATATCATCCACGGAAAGATCCCCGACACCACGACCCTCAGTGTGGGGCAAACCGTGACGCTGCTGCCCGCACTGCCCGCAGCGCCGGTTCCGGAATATCACTTCGCTTCCGACCAGGGTGATCTGATACGCATCACTCTTCCCGCAGCGGGAGGGATCAAAGTTACAGGGGCTGCGCCTGGCCATGGCGTGTTGCGTGTGCGGCAGGGCACCGCCGAGTACGTGATCGCCATCCTGGTGAATGCCCCTGCCGGACTTCGCAACGCGGGTGATGTGCTCGCCACGCAGTCATGGTATGCGTTGAGCTGGCAGGAGCAGCCGCGTTACTTCCAGTTGTCCGATGACAACTGGTGCGATCTCGTCGGCTGCGGTCCCACGGCGTGGGCCATCCTGTTCTCGTGGTTCGACCGCAACCAGGGGATCGAGCAGGCATTCCGCGGCGAAGGTTCGGGCCTTCCACCCTTCACCCTTTCCACCGCCGCCGACAAAGCGAAGGTGAAGCCGGCCTATAACGAATTGCACGAACTGTGCGACGTCATCTGCGATCTGTTTTCGGACCAGGGTGCCACCTGGCCTTCAGACATGACCGAGGGATTCAAGGACTACACTAAACAGGCGGATCAGCTGGGGCAGATCAAGCGGTCGTGGAACATCAACTCCGATATGGGCACCTGGCCGGATGCCGGGGCGCTGCGCAGCCGGGACGCTATCAAAAAAGGATATCCCGCCGTTACCGGCCTCGGCTGGCTGTGGCACTACGTGGTTGCCTACGGCTACAAGTACAAAACGATCGACTTGGGCAATGGAAAGAGCGTCGATAAGCGCTACCT
>DATAIE010000667.1:0-4652 GCA_036262875.1 Verrucomicrobiales bacterium | reverse complement strand
TCCCAGAGGGCGGCGGGACCCGGCTCCCGCGCCGATGCCGAGCGCGATGGGCAGCGCACCGAAAATGGCGGCGAATGTCGTCCTCATAATGGGACGGAAACGAACGAGACAGGCTTCGAAGATCGCATCCTTCGCAGCCTTTTGATGCGTCGTCTGCGCCTCCACGGCAAAGTCGATCATCATGATCGCATTTTTCTTCACAATGCCGATCAGCATGACAGTTGGCGCAGGTGGGTGACACTCCGGGGTCCAACCGTTCTGGAAATCTCCGCCACCGCATCCAGCGGAATCAACTCACCCGCCGCCGAACGCAAATACAACGTGCTCGAGCGATCGCTGACCCTTTTGAAACGCCTCTCCCACTTCATGGATCACAAAATACTGGTCCGCTCTGACAAATCGAGTCTCTCGTTGCCGGCGGAGCTTTCACCGGTTCCATGCGCCGCATCATGTCCCCCTCCCGGCCTTCGGTCTCCCGGCTCCCTTATTACACGGCGTTTCGGAAAAATCCGCCTCCCTGGATTATCACCATCCTCCTGCTGGCCGGGATGGTTTTCTTTGAGACGCAGCGGAAGGAGTCGGTGGAAAAACCGGAGATCATCTCTTATTCCATCATCACCATGGCTGAGGAGGAACTCCTCCGCATGGAGGCTCCCTGGGGTCTGGACACGCTGCTCGAATGGAACAGCCGTTCCGAAACTGTCCTCCACCTGTTTCAGGAGGCTGAGGACCGGGGGCATCTTGGAGTCTATGCCCTGAGGAAGGCTGTTACCGAACTGGAACTCGGCAAACCGGAGCAGGCCCGTAAAACAGCGCGGGCCCTTGAGCCGTCCAATCCCGCGCTGGCCGGTTTCGTGACCGCTTCGCTCGACGGGAAGCCCATCAGCAAACCGCTTCAGGCGGGAATGCGGGCGTATGTGAACAGACTGCCCGCCTCATGGTGGACATGGAAAATCGCGCAACGGGCCGGCCTGGCGGAGGAGTTTGCGGATAAGGAGCGCCTCCTTATGGAAAGGGCGAACTCAATCAGGGCGGCACGGGTGAAAGTGGCAGGGGTAAAGCTGGCGCTGCTGCTGGCCGCGCTTTTCGGACTGCCGCTGCTGTGGCGGCAAATGCGGCGGGGATTGCCCGGAGTCACTCTGCGGCCCCCGCCCGGATTTCCTTCCATGGCAAAGGTGGTCCTCGGCGCCTTTGCCATCGGCAGTCTCGCCTGCACGCTGCTCTACCTGCTCATGCCTCCTTTGCTCAGGCTGTGGTTCATCCCCGCGCTCAAAGCAATGTCGCCGGGAACGATGCGTGTCATTTTCACGGTGACCTCGATGATCCTCATTCTGGACCTTCCCGTCGTTTTAGAGGCCTGGTTGATGGGACGGCTCTGCCATGGACGTCTGCGCCTGGCTTTCCGGTATGCGGGAGCCCGCCTCCGGGACGTGTTTCACTGGCGAACGTTTCTAACTGGCGCAGCTCTCCTTCTTTTGATTTATGTCGTCAGGCTGGCCAGCCAACTCGTACTGAGCGGATTGGGAATCCGTTCGACCTATCTCGATTTTCTCAGCCGGTTTGATCCAAACAGCGGTCCTGTAGTGAATATTATCGTGGCCGTGCTCTATTGTATCGCCGCCCCGGTTACCGAAGAAATCATTTACCGCGGCTACCTTTTGCAGGGCCTGAAGGACCGGTTCGGATTCTGGCCCACCGCGCTTTTGTCCAGCGGGGTATTCAGCGCCATGCATCACTATTCAGCCCCGGGCACTGTCGATACCTTCTTTTTCGGGCTAATCCTGTGCGCCGTGATGCACCGCACCGGCAAACTGAGCCTCTGCATCATGGCCCATTTCCTCTGGAACTTCATCGTTACTCTGAACGCGCTTTTCTAAAGAAGACCTGCCCAAAAGAAAACCGTCCGGGACGTTCGCCATCCCGGACGGTCGTGGGCTTTTACCATGTGCAGCAAGAAAGACGGTATCAGGTATCGCGGCGGGCGAAGGCGCTGGCCTCGGGTGCCTGCCGGATAAAGGGAACGAGAATGTAACGGCCCGGGGAAATCTCATCGGCATCGCCCATGCGGTTGAGGCGGCGGATTTCGTGCTCGGTCGTGCTGAAGCGGCGCGCCACTTTTTCGATGTTGTCGCCCTCTTCCACAAGGTAACCGGTGCGGGTGCGGTCGGAGGAAACGCCCTCATCCGTGCCGCCCGCGGTCATCAGGGGATCGTGGCGCTGCGCCAGGATCCGGCCATCGGCGCGGACCATCAGAGGCTTCGCCTGAGGGCGGATGGGGATGGGCTGGCTGGGAATCGTGAGCGATTGACCGATCTTCAGGCTCTTCGCATTTACACCGGGGTTGGCCTTCGCCAGTTGCGTCTCTGTCACTCCATAGGCGCGGCGGATGGAGGAAAAGGTGTCGCCGGTGACCACTTTATGCTGGGCGGTGCCGGTCTCCAGCGTCACGGAACGGTCGGTCGCGGGTTCCGGGCGCTCAGAGGGGCGGCGGTCAGTGATCGGGGCCGGATTGCGCGTCACAATCACAGCTTCCGGCTGAGGTTTGGTGTTTTTGGCAACGATCGTTTTTTCCTGAGGGAGTTTCAGCGTTTGCCCGGCGCGGAGGGCACTGGTGGCGGTGAGCTTGTTGAGGCGAAGAATCTCGGACATGGGGGCGCCGGTGCGCCGCTGGATGCGGGTCAGCGTATCCCCGCTCTGGACGATACAGGTCCCCTTCTGAGGCGGAGGAGTGACATTCACTGTAGTGTCCACGGGTTTGCGCCGCTTCGTCTCTGTGACCACGGGCGCTGTCTTCCTGCTGGCGGCAGGAGCCTTCGCTTTCACCGGGGAAGCCTTGGTAGCGGCGGTTTTGACCGGCATTTTTTTCGCAGGGGCGGAAGCTGTAGTCTTCGTCGCAGGGGCCTTGGAGCCCGGAATGACGATCCTCTGGCCGGGGGTGATGTGATCCGAATTGGAAAGATGATTGGACTTCAGCAGCGTCCCCAGGCTGATCCCCCGGGTGCGGGCGATTTTGGCGAATGTATCGCCCGACTTCACGGTGTAGGAACCCGTCCCTTGCGCCTTCGCCGGAGCCGCCATGGCCGGAGTGAGGAACGCGGGAGAGGCGAACAAGACCAGCAGTTTCCAAAGGCTCGGATATTTCATACTTCCGAATATCTTAGCGATCCGTTGATTTTTTTCAAAAAGTTTTTGCAGGAAACGCTAAAAGTTTTTAGATTACCCGGCTTTTCCGGTTCAGGCAGACGCAGCAGGGTCCGGAAATGTCCTCCTCGAAACTCCTTTAAGGGTCCTGATATTGAAGATTGCCCCCGTTCCTTCGGCGGGCTATTTTTAGGAACCAGGCCCTTCCCCTCCCTGCCATGCCATCCAAAGGAACCCCTCCCGTCTGCCCCTGCTTTTGGATTCGCTGCATTTCGGGCCTTCTTTTCGCGGTGGCAGCCTGTTTCTGTGCTTTGAGGGCTTTCGAGCACCCGGCATCGGACAAAGCCACCCTCGTCCAAAACACGCTCCCCGGGGAGTCATCTCCGGAGGAAGCCGCTGAAAAACCATCGATCATCATCGACCCGGGCCATGGCGGCATCGACCCCGGCACGACTTCCCACGGGCAGTCCGAGAAAACGTGGACATTGAGCCTCGGGCTGGCCCTTGCCAAAGAACTCCGCAGCCGCGGCTGGCCGGTGGAACTCACGCGCGAAACCGATACCATGGTCCCCGTGCCGGACCGCAGTGCGTGGGCGAACCGGAAAAACCGGCTGGCCTTTGTGAGCCTTCATCTGAATTCCGGCAAACCGGATGCCGCCGGGATAGAGACCTACTACGCGTGGCCCCGGCAACCCGAAGTGCTGGCGCGGTCGAATACGCTTTTCGGAACCCCCGAAGGCCAAAATCTCGTCGATGACCGGAGCCGCCTGCTCGCGGAGGCCCTGCAGGCGAGTGTTTGCGCCGCGACGGGTGCCAAAAACCGGGGGGTGCGCAACGATCCGTCCCATTCCGTCACCCGCCGCACCATCTGCCCCGCGGTGCTCATGGAACTGGGGTTTCTCACCAATTCCGGAGAGTGCCGGAATATCCAGTCCGAGGCTTACCGTGAAAAACTGGTCCGGGGAATCGCCGACGGGCTGGAATCCTGGCTGCACGAAGCGGAAGTGCCCGGCTTCGGAATCAGCTTTGAAGAACAGTCTTCGGTTCCCATCGCGAGCCTGAGTGCCGATAAGAATCCCTGACCGGGGAAGCCATTTCGCTACCCTCCACCGGCGACGGCATTTTCCGGGGCATCGAAGCCCGCGGATTTGCGAACTTCGACCCCGCCCTTTGACACCGCGCCCGGCCCGTGCCATGACGGTAAAATTTTGTTCTTCCTCCATAGATGCCCAAAGACACCAGTATCCAGAAAATCCTCGTTATCGGCTCCGGCCCCATCGTGATCGGCCAGGGTTGCGAATTTGACTATTCCGGGGTGCAGGCCTGCAAGGCGCTCAAAGAGGAGGGATACACCGTGGTGCTCATCAATTCGAATCCGGCGACCATCATGACGGACCCGGAATTCGCGCACCGGACCTACATCGAACCCATCACGCCGGACGTGGTGGAGAAGATCATCGAAAAGGAGAAGCCGGATGCGCTGCTGCCCACGCTGGGCGGCCAGACCGCGC
>DATAIE010000666.1:0-5011 GCA_036262875.1 Verrucomicrobiales bacterium | reverse complement strand
CGTTGCGATGGTAAAGCGAGAGGATGAACCGCTGCACGAGCGTGCCCGGGACGGGCGTGGGCGGGCTGTTGTCCACGATCCACATGCCGGGCCGCGAAGCCCCATTGCGCGGGCATTCGTTCGTTTGGCCGTTGGAGGCGGTAATGTAGAATTGAGTGATCGTGGAGTCTCCCCGGGCCAGGACCGTGGCGGACCAAATACCGTCACCCGCCACGAGGTCTCCGCCGGTGCCTCCGTCATTCATCGCTGTGGTGTTCCAGGTGCCGTTGCCACTCACGTTATCGATGCGGTCCATCAGCGACACGCTCACCAGCGGCGCGGTGGACGCAACTCTCGCGGAGACCACCACTGGCTGAGAGGAGGTGGGCACGACCGGGGAATGCTTCATGTTATCCACCACGGGCGCCGCCGCGGGAATGACGCGGGAGTTGACGGCACCGGGAGTTCCCAGGTTGTTGGGAACCGGGAACCGGAAGACTTTGCCAAAGCTCCGGTCCCACGTCTGCGCCACCATGAGAGGCAGACCACTGATCCAGCGTCCCTGAAAACTGAGCGTCAGCACATCGCCGGACTGAATACCGACAACATCCACCTCCGCCTTGTTGGCCTTGGTATCGCCGGAGCCCGTACTGATGAGATGAAAGCCGTCGGCAAGCGTGTCACTTTGACAGTGCGTCCCCGTGCACAGAAATCCGTTCGAACTGTTGCCGGTTCCGTGAGACGTGGCATCGCCGCTGAGAATCTGGTTCGTTGCCGGAACGAGAGCACGCGTCAGGGAGATGTTCTTGAGGACCACGTGTCCGTCACCCACCATGTTCAGCAACAGTTCCCGGCAACCGCTCACCGCGGTGGGCTGCCCTCGAAGCTCCCGGTAGACGCCGGTGAGTGTGAAGGGTTCAAAGACGGACTTGCTGGATTCATCACTGGCCCGCCACGCAGAAGGCTGACTGTTATCCATGTCAGGATGCATCAGTTCGAGGCTGCTGCCTTCACCGCCGGCTCCCGAGGGCCACTGTCCGCCGCTGCGGAAATCCACCAGGTCCGCGAGGTTATGCCGGTCATCCTCCAGCCGGATCAATTCGCCGCTGTTCTTAAGCGTTCCGGCAAACGGTCCGTAAATGTTCGTTACCCCGGTGTAATTGGCGGTGATGAATGCGGGGTCCTTCGCAAGGACCAGATATTGTCCCGCCCCGAGCACGGTGCCTGACGGAAAATCGTAGGAAGCGCCATCCACAACCCGCCATCCGGTCAGATTCACGGAGCCCGCGCTTCGATTGTAGAGCTCCACGAATTCTCCGGCTTCGTGGCCGGAAGGCGGAGCGGCCATGATCTCGTTGATCACGATCTCTCCGTGAATGGCGGGATTGTTGGCTGCGTTTTGCGTGTCGGTGGACGCGCCGTACCATTCCCGTCCGGAAAGGGGATAGCGCTGCACGGAATTCAATCCCGGCCGGCGGGCGAGTTCGACGGAGTCCAGTACGTTGTTAGTGGAATCGATCAGAAAAACCAGGCCCTCTCCGCCGCCATCGAGCGGATAATCAACGGTCACGCTGGCGCAGCCTCCGGCAGGCACACTCGCCGGCAGCGGGACCTTGTCTGAAAAATCCAGTTTTGAAGTCACATACAGTCCCGCGCCGGAAAGGGAGACGGCGGAAGGATTGGCAATCTCAATCCAGTCCACGTGATCCACGTCATTGAAATGCACCTCGCTTAGTTTGGCGGGCTGACTCACCAGCGCGGCGCTCTGGTTCGTGGCGCCGGGAGTTGGAGTTGTATACAGGTTCCATTGCGAACCTCCCGCCGGTTTCCTTCCCGCCGAACGTCCGTCCGTGGGAGGGCTGCCAATCGTAACCCCCGTCTGTTTGGTCGTTCCGTCCGGACGGGTCAAATAGATCTCAAGGGGACTCGATATGCCAAGACCGGTGCCGGCGAAAGGCACCGTGCCAAATCCCAGCGGAGAAACCACCAGCGGAGTGGTGATCCGGTACTTTGTCAGGTTTGCAGGGGCGTCGGACAGATACCAGCCATTGAGATCGACGGCCGCACCGGTCGGATTGTAAAACTCAATGAATCCCTGGTCGCTGCCGGAGGAGACCTTCACTTCATTGATCACCACCGATGCGGGCGGAGGCGTGGCTATTTTGAGACGCGCCCCGAAATAGACGTCACTGCTGGCGGACCCGCTTTGATGGACTTCGGCGCAAAGGAGGTTGGTCCCGGATACCAACTGGCCGTCCAGCGAACCGGTCAGGGCGGCCTGCTCTTCGAAGGCGTCGCCCCCTGTGGGAGTGCCGGTGGCGGACGTCGCGTGTGTGGCCAACCCGGCATTCATCCGCACCCGGCCTGCATTGGCCCCTTTCAGTTCCACTCCGTTCAGCCAATAGATAACGCCATCGTCGACATACTGATCGAGTACAAAACTGGTGCCTGACAACGGACCGCTCCAATTGAAAGTCGTCCGGAAATAATAGGTCATCGTCGCAGCGGCGTACTGCGATGCGAAGCTCGTCTGAATGAGCGTCGAAAGCGCCGCGGTGCCTGGTTCATAACCAAAAAAGCCGTTTCCGGGTCCTGGCCAGGATGTGTCCACGAAGGAGGTAGTCTTCCACGATCCCTCTGCGGCGGCGCCATCCGGGTCCGCCGGATCGCGCCAGTATTTCCATGGGCTGGTGTAGTTCACGACCGGCACAAAGTCCGCCACGTTCAGTTCGGAGGAATTGAGGACGGCGGTTTCCGCTTCGAGAATCTCCGGATTGCCGGGAGTGCCGCCATTCAGGTTGCTGTGCCGCCAGTTTCTCCAGTCGTCGATGTCGCGGTTCTCGTTGACCACCAGAAGCGAATGGCCCGTCCCGTCCGCCGCCACAGGCCATTTTCCCCGGTCCCCGTAAGTGAGGCGGCACTGCTGCGCAGAAGCCGCATCATCGAGCACGATGGTGTCGCCGGAATTGTTCAGCGATCCTGTCCAGGGTCCGTAAATCCGCACGTAGGGAGGAATGGACGGGTAGGCGGCACGGGTGGTCGCGTCATCCGCCGAACTGATCAGGATGCGCTCATATTCCCTCAGAAAGTGCGCGGAGACGGCACCTGGATTGAACCCGGGGAAAGTATACTCCACTCCTCCGTGCAGGTGCCAGGTGGCCATGTCCAGCCGGTTGCTCGTGAGATTGAGGACCTCGATAAACTCCGGCTTTGTCCCGGCCGGATGATACATCACTTCTGTGACGACAACCTGGCTGGCGCTGAGGGACGCGGACAATGACAACAAGGCCGCAAGGATGGCTTGGGTAGAGCGCATAGAAGGGGGTGGGGGGTGCACCCGGGTTGTGCCAAAACCGCTCCGTCTCTGGCAATCTTAATCATCCGCTCCATCAACTTATTTCAATGCGTAAGCTTCGCTGCCCCTTCGAAGGGGAACTCTTGATGCAATCCGCATGGATCGCGGAAACTTTGCATTCCTGAACCGGCACTCTGCACCGGGAAGAGGCGCAGAAAAGAGAAGGCCCCGTTTCTGCAATGTGGACATTCGCAATAACCACTGAGGCTTTATGACGGCAAACTCCCCTCTCCGCTCATCTTCAGGAAATCCCACCCAGCGGGCTCTCGACCGGGCCGAGGGCGAAGGGATGATCGACCGCCGTGAGAACGCCGCGGAGGAATCCGAAGTTGCGTGGTGGCGCGCCCATCATACCAAACAACCCTACTCCGGGGAAACCACTTACTGTGACTTCGCTTCCGCCTACCGGACGGGTTACCGGGGGTATCTTCGTTATGGAATCGACGGCTGTTCCTTTGAGGAAGCGGAGATGCTTTTGCGGCGGGATTACGAGAATGGCGACTTTTGGCTGCGGTGGGACGAGGTGAGACCCGCCGTTTTTGCCGCATGGGATCGCATGAGCCGCAGGATGTACCCGCTCCCTCTCATTCCCTGAAACTTTTCATAACATGAACTCACATCCTCCTGCCACCCAGCCGGGCCCGGACAACCTGCGCGGCAAAGTGCGTGAAATGACGCACCGCACTTCCGGCTCCCGGGAATCCGCCGTTCCTCCCGAGCGGTCCGCCCAGTCCCGCAAGCATGGCCGGCATCGCGGCCCGCGGGAATCCCGGCCGCAAGTCGAAACGAAACCCCGGCACCCACACCCATGAGCTTCTTCTGCAAACTGCATCCCACTGCCACACGGGTGGAGGCAAGCACCTGCGACCAAATCAATGAGCGCATCGCCCGCGAAACACGGGACCGTCTCGCCTGCTACCGGAACGCCAGCCATGAAACCATCACGGCGAGGCTCAATGAACTTGACCGGGAGTGGGACATCGAACGGGTGCTGCAAACGAATGCTGGAATGGCCGGCCTTACGGGGGCCGTGCTCGCGCTGACCGTTCACCGGAAGTTTGCAGTGATCAGCGCATTGGTGGGAGGATTTCTTGTGCAGCACGCCCTGCAGGGCTGGTGCCCTCCCCTGCCCGTCCTGCGCCGGGCGGGCGTTCGCACTTCTCATGAAATCAACGAAGAGAGGATTGCACTCATGAAGTTGCGGGGAGATTTCGGTTCCCCGAAGGAAGAGCCCTCCATTTGAGTGCGAAAAGAATCAAAAAGCGGTTCGTGACCTGTTGTTATTGCAAGGGTGGCATTTCTGAGGCATCGGAAACGTTTTGTCCCCCGCCCCGATGCACGAACCCCCCGCTTCTGAAATCGCCGTCCCTTCTCCTCCTGCCTCTTCCTTTTGGCGCAGTGTTCGCCAGGCGCTGCGAGGGGAGCAGCATGACTATACGTCCCTGAAACTGCACCGCGCGGTACTGCTGCTGGCCGTACCCATGGTGCTGGAGATGGTGATGGAGTCCCTCTTCGCGCTGTCCGACATTTTCTGGGTATCGCATCTTGGGAGCGACGCTGTCGCCGCGGTGGGGATCACCGAGTCCATCATGACACTCGTGTATGCGGTGGCGATCGGCATCTCGATGGCCGCCACCGCGATTGTTTCCCGGCGGATCGGAGAGAAGGACCCGGAAG
>DATAIE010000665.1:0-5145 GCA_036262875.1 Verrucomicrobiales bacterium | reverse complement strand
GAGGATGCCGGCGGTGAGAGCAATGAGTGTTTTTTTCATAGCGATGTCGCCGGCGGCAGTCCCCGCGGCAGCGCTGACAAATTGGGGGCGGCGGTGCGAACGTCAAATCAATGTTAACATCCAGGGTTTTCCTGTATCCAGCCGTCAGGAGAGGGGGTAGGGAAGGGAAATGCAGAAATCAGAATGACGAAACCAGAAACCAGAAACCAGAAAGTGATGGCGGTTGCCGACTGGTGTTCGTCATTTTTTCGGATTTCGGGATTCTGATTTCGTCATTCTGATTTCTCCCCCATGACCGAGCTCATCCTCAACCGCGCCCACTATACCCGGCTGATCGCTGAGGAGGTCCCGCGTGCGACGAAGTTCCTGTGGATAGCCACCGCAGACATCAAAGACCTGCATGTGGCCAAGGGACGGCGGTTTGTTCCCTTTCTTGGCATTCTCGCCGGACTGGTGAGTGAAGGGGTGGCCATCCGGCTGATCCACGCAAAGGAACCGGGCCCCCGGTTTCGTGAGGATTTCGACCGCTTCCCGGAACTGCTCCACGAGGAACTCTTCGAGCGGGTGCTCTGCCCGCGCATGCACACCAAAGCCGTGATCATCGATGGCCGTTTGGCCTACCTCGGCTCGGCGAATCTCACCGGCGCAGGGATCGGTGCCAAAAGCGATCACCGGCGCAACTTCGAGGCCGGCATCCTCACAGACGATCCCGGCATCGTGTCGGCTCTCATGGAGGAAATCGATACCCTCTGGCGCGGGGAATACTGCGTGAAGTGTCAGCGGCGGGATGTGTGTCCCGACCCGATCGTATGACTATGCTTTCTCCATGGAGATGACGCACTCCAGGTGTTTGGTCTGCGGGAACAGATCAAACGGCTGGACCGCCTTCAGCACATAGCCGGCATCCAGCAGGAGGCGGAGGTCGCGCATCTGGGTGGCCGGATTGCAGCTCACATAAACGACCGAGCGTGGACCGAACGCAAAGAGCTGCGTCAGGAAAACCTCGTCCGATCCCCTGCGCGGAGGATCGATGATGACTGCCGTTTCTTCAGGCGGCAGCGTGATGTTTTCAAAGATCGCCTCGGCACTGCCCGCAGTGAATGAACAGTTGGCCAGGCCGTTGCGGGCTGCATTGCCGCGGGCCCGGTCCACCGCTGTGGCCGAGATTTCGATGCCGGTCACCGTTTCAAATTCCCGTGCCCCAAACAGGCTGAAAAGCCCGCTCCCGCAGTAGGCATCCACCAGAAACCGCGCCCCGCTCCGCTTTGCCTGCTGTACTGCGTAGGTGACGAAGGACTCGAGGATGAAGGGATTGTTCTGGAAGAAATCGCCCGCGAGAAATTCGAATGTGAGCCCGCCGACCTCCGTGAGGGCTGGGGAGGAGGGATCGGTCAGGACGGTATGTTTTCCTGCAATGGTCGCATCGCGCAGCAGCAGCGTGGCGCCGCGTTTCCAGCGGCGGCTGCGGATGGCGGCGCGTTCCTGTTCGAGCACGGCATTGATAGCCTCCGTCGCGATCTCGCAGCGGGGCACATCCACGAGTTCCTTCCGGCGGCCCGCGCGCAGAAATCCAATCTCCGCCGGAACCCCGTCACCGCCGGCGTCGAAGTGCGGTGTGATCTTGGAACGGTAGGCATACTCCTGCGGTGAGGCGATGACCGGAGCGACCTCGAATTCCACCTTCGCCATGTGCCGGAGCAGTTCCTCCACCTGGCGGCGCTTCCACGCGAGTTGCTCCGGATAGGCCAGATGCTGATACTGGCAGCCTCCACACTCGCCAAAAAGCACGCAGCGCGGCTCCACCCGGTCGGGCGAGGGGCGCAGGACACTAACAAGGTCCGCCTCGCTGAAGTTCTTGTCGTTCCGGTAGACCCGCGCCCGGATGAGCTCTCCCGGCAGTGCGAAGGGCACCATGACCACCCAGCCGTCCACCCGGCCAAGCCCCTGACCCATATTGGTGAGGGTGGTGATTTCGAGTTCGATCTCCTGATGATAGGCAAACGGGTGCGGATGAAACTTCCGCGGCGGACGGGGTGCGCTGTTCATGCCGTTTTCTCATTCCGCACCGCGGTGCCGAGACGCACAAAGGCGCTGAGCGAAAAGAGAGCCATCACGCCAAAAACACCGGCCTTATAAGTAATCGCCCGCTCTGCATCCTCCCTTTTCAAATCCTCCTTTTTATCCGCGGCCCGTTTATTGATCATCTCCGTGGCATTGCCGGGGATGTCACGCACCAGTTTGAAAAAGGTGAATCCTCCGTACGACAGAAGGATGAACGCCAGCCCCAGGGCTGCCCACACCGCGTTGCCTTTTCCTTTGCCCGCGAGCACCGCCGTGATGGCGATGATCACCGCCGCTGAACCGCACGCGATGAGACCGGAAATGCCGTGCCCGTTCCAGCCCGCCGTCCGCGTTTCCGCGCTGTAGAGAACGCTCGCCAGCCCGCAGACTAGGAGGAAGCCGGCATACTGGAAAAGGATGATGCTGATTCGTTGCATAGGCCCAATTCTGAGGCGCAGGCGGATTTTGACAAGGGGGTATCGGCATGCCTCGAAGCCGCCACACGGGCGCTGCGTCGCGGTTCGTGGATTTTACGAATAGGGGTTACATCACTTCGTGACTCCAGAGCCAGTCTTTGCCGGTCTCACCGCCATCATCATTACGGTCATCGCCGACGGACCAGAGCAGAAAGCCTTTTTCAGTTAATTTGTAACCCATGGGAGAGCCGGCTTTTGCGGGGTCGGTTTGAGGGGACGGCAGGAGCGGGCCGTCGAGATCCGCGAGGGAAGCCGGGAAGGCTCCGTGCGCCAAACGATAACGGCGGAGAGCGCAGGTGAGGATGGCGCAGCGGCGCTTAAAAAGGTTTTGTGCGGCTTTGTGCCAAATGTTCGATAGGGCCGGAATGCCGCACATGGCCAGAGCCCTGCGGGGATTGGGCAGCATAAACTTCCCATTCGAATAGAGAGTGGCCGTCGCGGCCGCCCCCTTTGCGACGGTCTCGGCCCCTTTTACACCTGCGCGCCATCCCTCATCTCCTGTGCCGCCGCAGTGAAGGAGTGCATTTTCAATGTAGCAGGCCCGGTTGGTATCATACCATCCCGACGGCCCGTGCCGCATGGCGAAACTGAACATTACCGACCCGAAATTTTCGTTACCTGCGATCCGGTCTATCCAGGATGTATCCTCCCGGCTTTCCTGGACTTGCTTTCGGAATGTCTCGAATGCGGGCTCCGTTTGCAAAAGCTCGCAGCGAAACATGGTTTCCACCCGGGTCACTTCATTTATCGTTGCCAGCCATTCCTGTATCCGCTGGAAATCGTTATCCGACAAATTGCGGCAACCCAGTCCCTCGTTCAATGCGTCCAGCGTCACCTGATGGAGTGCCATCAGGACGAGGTGGCCGACAATGATGGGATCGTTGAAGGCATCTCCCAGCCGCAGCATGACACCCGCAAGGTCGCGCGTTTTGGCTGCGTTCCCGGTCAGCGCGGCTGCTCTCAAATGGAGGCCCAGGACCTGTTGAGTGCGGAACGCTCCGGTAACTGCCGGTATCCTCGCCCGCAGAGCGTCCCCGGCCTCTTCAACACAAGCCCGGCGGCACGGGATGATTTGAGATTTCGGGCGGTCAAGACCGGCAATCAATTGCGGGATAATCCCGTGACCATCCCCGATCTCGGCGCAGATCACAGAAGCCGCGTTTTGACCGGCCGGCAGCGGCTTTCCTTCTTTGATGCGCTTTTGCTGCCACGCGGTGAGGTCCATAACGGATCTGCCCTCCGTTTCCACCACTTGCGGGGCATCGTAATTTTCGGACAGCAAATGGTCTCCGGGGAACTGGCGAATAAAGAACCCCGGGCTCGTCTTGTCCGGCACTCTCCAGCTTTGGATAACAGGAATGGCGAAAAAGTTTTCGCTCTCTGGAACGACTTCAGGCAGCAGCGTCCGGTAATCATCCGTCCCCGTGCGGGCAATCATGTGCGCTCTGGCGGCCTTGAGTTCGCGTGCGCCGTTCCAGTTTTCGTATTGATAGAACAGCACCACCAGCGAGGCCAGAACGACCAGCGTCCAAACGAATCGCCGGCTGAAAAAGAAGCGGCCCATCCACCGGAAAAACCGCACCGTAAAGTAACGGCTCCTAGCGGGAGGAGGGACGGACAAGGTCAAACTGGAGTTCATGGAGAACGAGGTTGGTTTGTTCGAGCGAGGCGAAGAGAGCCGGCGTGCGGAGAAGCGGGGCCGTGTTGTCGCTCCGTGCGAGTGCCGGGGCGGAGGTGTGCGGGGTGTCCGGCGTGGCCAGCCGCAGGCCGAGGGAGAGCGTCCAGCAGGCGGCGAGGATCCATCGCACCGGACGGGGTACAAAGTCCGCCATGCGGCGCAGGGGTGTGCGGGCAGGAGTGCGGGCCGCCAGTGCCGCGGCGAGGGACGCCTCCTTCACGGCTTCCGGCAGCGGACGCCACTGCATGGCGCGCAGCCGGTCTTCCGTCAGGAAATCATCAGGTGCATTCATAGAGTTCGGAATAGAGGGGTTGAAGCAGGCCGCGCAGGGCGGCGATGCCATACCGGTAGCGGCTGGCGACGGTGGGCAGCGGAGCGCCCTGGATTTCGGCGATCTCACGAAAGGTGAGCCCGTCCCAAAGATGCAGGTGAATGGCCGTCCGCTGGTCCTCCGGCAGGGCTGCCAAAGCCTCCGCCATGCGACTCTGCATCGCCTTCGCGTCCGGATCATCCGGCAGCAAAAAGCACTCTCCCGCCTCCGCCGCCATGCGCTCCACCGCATTTTCCCTGACACGTCTCCTGCGCAGCCAGTCCAGCCCCGCGTTCCTTGCCATTTTGAAGACCCACGCGCGACTGGATTCCGCGGCTTCGATCCCGGACGCATCCCGTGCGATCCTGACGAAGACCTCCTGCAGCAGGTCCTTCGCCGCTCCTTCATCCGCCGTAAGGGACCAGAGATACCGGTAAACCCCCTCCGCGCAGGCGGCATGGAGGTTCAGCAGAGTTGCTTCGGTCGGTGGCATGGTCGGTCGACGGATACTTTACCCGATCGACGCAGCCGGTCCCTGAATTTATTTAAATAATGGTAAAATTGGTATTTCCAGGGAGGACCGCGGCAGAGAATCAATTTCCATGGCGGACCGTCCGTCC
>DATAIE010000664.1:0-4499 GCA_036262875.1 Verrucomicrobiales bacterium | reverse complement strand
CCTTCGACCTCATCCTTGTGGACCTCGATGTCCGCGGCGGCATGGGGGGCCAGGAGGCTGTGGCCCGCCTCAAAGGCGAGTTCCCCTCCATCAAGGCGCTCCTCACCACAGGATACATCGACGATGTGCTCATGGACACCTATCGGGACCACGGCTTTCTGGGGGTGATTCCAAAGCCGTTCCATTTCGACCGGCTGGTCGAGGCGATCGGCAGAATCCTGGGAGTGAGGCGCAAGGAGTAGGAACAACCGGGAATTGGCGGCGGGCGTAGAACAGGAGGAAACCGGCGCGCAATCCGGCATCTTCACCTTTCCGCTTCTCAAAGTAGTCCCTGTGTGATTCAATCCCCGCCATGTCCTCCATCCTCCCCCTTTGGCGGCATTTTCTGTTCCTGTGCTTTGCGCTGACGGCCGCGGCTTATCCTCCGTCCGGATTTCAGGTGTCCGGTTTCTCGTTGGATTCCCGGGGCAGGGCTCGCGCCGTGACAGGCACAGAACCGGGATATTACTACCTTCTCCTTCGCGGCTCGCGTCCTGACGACTGCACGTTCCCGGTCGATATCCGCCTGGCGACGCCGAAAAAAACGCTGCTCTTCGACAATCTCCAGGCTCAGCGCGGTGCTTTTTTCACCGTGAAGCGCGTACCGGTCAATGCCCCGCTGGACTCCGATGGCGACGGGATCGATGACGTGACGGAACTTCAAAATCCGCTGGCGAATCCGCTGAATCCGGCGCGCACTCTGGCACCGCAAAATGGAGCGATCATGGCGCCGACGCGGGCGGTGTTCGATTCCATTTCGCACCGGGACAGTTTCCCTGGCGCGCCGAATGTGCGGGAGGTGAAGTTCCTCATCATGGGTGCGGACACCGCTGCTCCGCAGCTCTATTTTCTGAACGCCAACAGTTTCATCTATCACTATTACTTTGCCCGCGATGTTCTTGGATACACAGGAAGCCTCACGGCGTTCAACAACAGCACGTATTTCACCAACACCGGCCGCAAACAAATGGCGGGCAGTCTCGTAGTGCATGAGTCCTGGGAGCCGCCCGGCGGCGGAAGACCGGGGATTGTGACCATGGAGTTCTGGCCGTCGGACCCGGTGAGTTACCCGTTCGTGCAAAAGGCCTACGACCTCATCAGCCGCGCACTGCCCTTTATCGACACCCGCCTCGCCTATCATGCCGCCAGTGAAACCCAGCGCACGCTGTACCGCTCGGAGAAGGCGCTTTACGACACTGCGGTGAAGGATCGTATCCAGGTCATCACGACCGAGGAGCTTTTCGGGCAGACAAACTACACGCTGCTCAATCCGGGCGTGGGCTTTGGCCGGCTGCTGCTCTACGACGGAAGCTCGCCGATCACCGTGCGTGATGTGGTCATCTTCCGCACCCTGCCCAACCAGATCACCCGCACCGCCGGGATCATCACCGAGACGGCACAGACCCCGCTCTCGCACATCAATCTGAAGGCAAAGCAGGACAACACGCCCAACGCCTTTGTGAAGAGTGCTTCCGTGGATGCCCGCCTGGCGCCTCTGCTCGGGAAGAACGTGCGCTACGAGCCCCAGCCCGACGGTTTCCTCATCCGCGAAGCCACGCAGCAGGAGGTGGAGGACCATCTGGAGGAGCTGCGCCCGGCCAATCCTCAGTTCCCGGTGCGCGACCTTTCCAAAACGACCATCCAGCCGCTGTCCTCCCTCGCCTTTGCCAGCGCTCCGGCCTTTGGAGCCAAGGTGTCCAACGTCGCCGAATTGCGGAGGTTCCTCCCGTCCGCAATGGTGCCTAACGGGTCCGGGATTCCTTTCTACTTCTACGACGAGTTCATGAAGTACAACGGGCTCTATGACGTTGCGCACCTGATGCTGGCGGACCCTTATTTTGAATCCAGCGCGCTCTACCGGGAGGAATCGCTCGCCGCGCTGCGGCAGAGGATCACGGAAGCTCCGCTGCCGGCATGGATGTGGGATGCGCTCACCGTTCTCCAGAATCAGTTTGCCGCCGGCGTGCCCATCCGGTGCCGCTCCAGCACCAACAATGAGGACCTGGCTGGTTTCAGCGGGGCGGGCCTCTACGACAGTTACACGCACCGGCCGAATGAAGGCCACCTCAGTTCCACCGTGAAACAGGTGTGGGCCAGCCTGTGGAATGTCCGCGCGTTTGACGAACGTGACTTTTACCGCGTGGACCACTTTACCGCGGCGATGGGTGTCCTTGTGCATGCCAACACGGATGACGAACTGGCCAATGGCGTCGCCGTGACGAAGAACATCATCGATCCCAACTGGACCGGTTACTATGTGAACGCCCAGTACGGCGAAAACCTCGTCACCAATCCGGGGCCGAACGACATCCCCGAGGAATTCCTCATCGCCCAGTTAGAGGGCAGTTCACTCTACACGATTCAACACGTCACCTACTCGAACCTCGTCCCGGAAGGCCAGACCGTCATCACCACCGCGCAGGCGGAGCAACTGGCCGCCCGCATGCAGGCCATCCACAGCCATTTCTATCCTCTCTACGGCGGCGACTACAGCACGTTTGCGATGGAGATCGAATGGAAAGTGACAAGCTCCGGCCAACTGTTCATCAAACAGGCGCGGCCATGGGTGGAGTGAGGGCCTGACGAAACTTCTGATTTCGTCCTTCCGGTTTTACATCCCCTTGTAGGCAGTAAAGGCGATGACCGTCAGCAAAACGCCGTAGGCGAGGCCCGCCGCGGCGAAACCTTTGAAGCGCCCGGCGGTGCGGGTAACCCATGCGATTTGATTTCGCATCGTATAGGGCATCCCGATCCAAAACAGCCCCAGAGTGATCCACACGTAGCAAAGGATGCTGAGAATGACACGGGCATCGGTCGCCTTGAGGAAAGCCGCATCCAGGGCAGGGCAGGGTGCCAGAAGCAGGAAAATGCCGATGGCGCGTGCGCCAAGGTAATCATTCACCCAGAAGAGCATGGCCACGTAAATCACAGGCACGGAGAACAGCGCGAGCCAGCGGAGGCGCTCAAAATCGCCGAGTTCCATACTCGAGGCTACGACCCAGGCCCAGACAAAATCGATCGTAAGGAAGATGGTGCCGAGGTTCTGCGAGCGGGGCACCGTTTTCAGTTTCTCCATGGCCGCCGGTCCTTTGACCAGGGCGAGGGCGTGAATCACGATAACCGCCAGTCCGACGACAATTCCCGCCGTCTGGAGCGAGAGGTGTTCATAGAGGGCTTTGTAGATGAGATCGGTGAATTCCTTCATGGATCAAAAGGGGGTGCCGGTGGTGCGGGCCATTTCACGGAAAGCGGCAATGACGCGCTGAGTGACGGGGCCGGGTTTGCCATCGCCGATAAGGCGCTGATCGAGTTTGGTGGCGGCGATGACTTCCGCGGCGGTGCCGGTCAGGAAGAATTCATCTGCGGTGTAGATGTCGAAACGGCTGACCTCTCCCTCCCGCATCGGAATACCGAGGCTGGCAGCGATATCGAACACCGCCCCGCGGGTGATCCCGTCCAGGGCTCCGGCGCTGATGGGCGGAGTGATGATGGTTCCGTCCCGCACAATGAATACATTGTCGCCCGTGCATTCGGCCACCAGGCCGCGATCGTTCAGCATCAGGCCCTCCTCTGCGCCCGCCTGGATGGCTTCCACTTTGGCCATCACGTTGTTCAGGTAGTTGAGACTCTTCACCTGAGGGCTCAGTGTGTCATGAGTGGGCCGCCGGGTGGCGCAGGAGGCCACGGTGAGACCATTGCGATAGGCTTCCTCGGAGTAGAGTTGAATCCCGCAGGCGATGATGATGACGGATGCTTTCGGACACTTGTAGGGGCTGAGTCCCAGGGGGCCCGTGCCACGGGTGATGACGAGGCGGATGTATCCGTCCTCCAGCTTGTTTGCCCGGCAGGTTTCCAGGACGGCCGCGGTCATTTCCTCCGGAGTGAGGGGGATGTTCAGCAGGATGCTGCGGGCACAGCTGTAGAGGCGGCGGATGTGCTGCTCCAGACGGAAGACCCGGTTATTGTAGAAGCGGATGCCCTCAAAAACACCGTCCCCGTAAAGCAGTCCGTGGTCGAACACAGAGATGCGGGCGTCGGCTTCGTCAACGATTTGTCCGTCGAGGTAAATTTTCATGGTAAGGGAGAAAGGCGCGCACCGTGCTGACCCGGAGAGTTGAAACCGGAGCGGCGGCGACGCGGCGGCCGTTCCTGTCAGGTTTCCAGCATCCCGTCGCGCAGCACCAGTTTGCGGTCTCCCTGTCCGGCAAGGCGCGTATCGTGGGTCACGACCATTAGGGTTTTTTTAGTTTCCGCAACCACTGACAGCAGCAAATTCATGACCTCTCCCCCGGTCTTCGAATCGAGATTTCCGGTGGGCTCGTCCGCAAAAAGCACCTGGGGATCATTTACCAGTGCCCGGGCGATCGCCACGCGCTGCTGCTCTCCGCCGGACAACTCCGAGGGCAGGTGCTGGAGCCGTGCGCCGAGTCCCACCTGGTCCAGCAGGTGCGCGGCCCGCT
>DATAIE010000663.1:0-1673 GCA_036262875.1 Verrucomicrobiales bacterium | reverse complement strand
TTTCGTATTTTTCTCCAGCCAACTCATGAACCCTCCGCCCCCTCCTCCTGTTCCCGATTCGCACGTCTCCGATGCCGTGGCTGCGGTTCGCGAGTCCTCCCAATGGATACAGCCCCTGCGCACAGAAATCGGGCGCTATCTCATCGGGCAAACCGGGCTCGTTGACCGGCTGTTGATCTCCCTGCTGGTGCGCGGCCATATCCTCCTCGAAGGGGTGCCCGGCCTGGCCAAAACGCTGGCACTGAAAACGCTCGCGGCTCTGGTGGACGCGAAGTTCAACCGCATCCAGTTCACTCCGGACATGCTGCCCGCGGACATCGTAGGCACGGAGGTCTTCGATCCGCGCGCTGCGGAATTCCGGGTGAAGCGCGGGCCTGTTTTTGCGAATTTCATCCTCGCCGACGAAATCAACCGCGCCCCTGCCAAGGTGCAGAGCGCTCTCCTTGAGGCGATGCAGGAAAAGCAGGTCACCATCGGAGACCAGACCTTCACCCTGCCGGCCCCGTTCATGGTGATGGCCACACAAAATCCGCTGGAGCAGGAGGGCACCTATCCTCTTCCGGAGGCACAACTCGACCGCTTCCTGATGAAGGTGGTGGTGGATTATCCGTCGCTCGACGAGGAGATGCGCGTGCTGGAACTCGCCGCCACGACGACCGATACCGAAATGCCCGGCCCCATGGTAACACTCGATGCGATTCATACGGCGCGCACTGTAGCAGGCCACCTGTATCTGGATGACCGTGTGAAACACTACATCGTCAAGCTCGTGCATGCCACGCGGCGTCCTGACGACTTTGGAGTGCGCATCGGGCCGTTCATCAAAGTCGGCGCTTCGCCGCGGGCGACCATCGGACTGGCGCTTTGCGCCAAGGCGAATGCGTTCCTGGACGGCCGGGCCTACGTGACGCCTAACGACGTGAAATCCATCGCACTGGATGTCCTGCGCCACCGCGTGGCCGTGACGTATGAAGCGGAGGCGGAGGGGCTCAGCAGCGAATCGCTGGTCAACCGCATCCTTGAAGAACTGCCCGTGCCGTGAAACCTCCGGGGCCCCAGACCAGTACGGACGCCGAGACCGAAGCCCGCGCCGCTGAGATTCTCGGCCGCGTGCGGCGCATGGAGGTGCGCACCAGCCGGCTGGTGGATGACGCCATGGCCGGACGCTATGCCAGCGTCTTCAAGGGCCGCGGCATGGACTTTGACCGGGTGCGCAACTACGTGGCCGGAGACGACGTGCGCACCATCGACTGGAATGTCACCGCGCGCACGGGCGATCCCTACATCAAGATCTTCACGGAAGAGCGGGAACTCACGATTTTGCTGATGATCGATGTCAGCGCCTCGTCGGACTTCGGTTCCGTGGCTGACAGCAAAAGAGAACTCGCAGCGGAGGCGGCGGGCGTGCTCGCGGCATCGGCGATCCGGAACCGCGACAAGGTGGGACTCGTGTTATTCAGTGAAGCCGTGGAACTTTACATCCCGCCAGCGAAGGGACGCACTCACATCCTGCGGCTCATTCGCGAGACCCTGTTTTTCCAGCCGGAAAAAACAGGGACTAACATCGGGGCCGCCCTGGATTTTGCCAATCAGGTGATCAGCCGCCGCGCGATCGTTTTTCTGGTGAGCGATTTTTGCCCGGGCACCCCTTTCGATGCCCGGCTGGCGGATCT
>DATAIE010000662.1:0-2748 GCA_036262875.1 Verrucomicrobiales bacterium | reverse complement strand
GGAAGGTCAGGTCTCCCGCGCAGATTATTTTCCCATCGCAGTATGGCTGCAGGATCCGCGGAATGCGCCCCGGTATAAGGCGGCGGGTATCAATCTTTATGTGGGGCTCTGGAAAGGCCCGACGGTGGAACAACTGGCCGCACTCGAAAAGGAGAAGATGCCAGTAATCTGCGATCAAAACGAAGTCTCTCTGAAGAACCTGAACAACCCCATCATCGCCGCATGGATGCACGGCGACGAACCCGACAACGCGCAGGAGCTGCCTTCTAAAAAAGGCTACGGCCCGCCGATCCTGCCGGAGGAGATCATCAAGGACTTCCACCGGCAGAGAGATGCGGATCCCTCACGGCCGATTCTGCTGAATCTCGGCCAGGGGGTCGCGTGGGACAACTACATCGGGCGCGGCGTACGGCGCAACCACCCGGAGGACTACGCGGAGTATGTCAAAGGTTCCAATATTGTGTCCTTTGATATCTATCCGGCTAATCATGATTCGAAGGAAGTGGCAGGACGTTTGGAATACGTGCCACGCGGCGTGGAGCGTCTCACGAAATGGGCCGGAAAAGACCGCTCCGTATGGGCCTGCATCGAATGCACGGGCATCAGCAAGCCAAAAGGAAAACCGACTCCGGCCCAGGTGCGGTCTGAGGTATGGATGGCGCTCATCAAGGGATCGCGCGGCCTGATCTACTTCGTGCACCAGTTCCAGCCGAACTTCCGCGAAGCCGCGCTTCTTGATGACAAGGAAATGGTGGAGGCCGTGGCGGCACTGAACCGGCAAATCCAGCAACTGGCTCCAGTGTTAAACAGCCCGACCGTTTCGGAGGCTGCAAAAGTAAAATCCGAAAAAGACAGCATCGCGCTCATGGTCAAAGAGCACGGCGGCCAGCGGTGGCTCTTCGCGGCAAACTTGAGTGACCAGCCGGCAAAGGCAGAGTTTACGCTGAATGGAATGGAAGCAGGAGAGGGTGAGGTCGCCGGTGAATCACGCAGGATCAGCGTGCTGAACGGCCGCTTTTCCGATGATTTTGCCGGTTACGGAGTCCACCTCTGCCGGCTGAAAATTCCGTAGCGGATGCAGAAATCTGTTCGGTTCGGTCGGGCTGCGGGAACATCAATGATGACACCATGAATGACGACCATGCTCTGCTGCAGCGATACATCCGCGAACAAGAAGAGGCGGCGTTCCGCACCCTCGTTTCCCGTTACGCAGGGCTCGTTTATTCCACGGCACTGCGTCACGTCCGTGAACCGGCCCTCGCCGAAGAAGTGGCTCAAAACGTGTTCACCCTGCTGGCAATGAAAGGACGGAGCGTACCACGCGAGGCTTCGCTGGCCGGCTGGCTGCACAAGAGCACCTGCCATCTTTCCAGCCATTTGTTCCGGAGTGAAGCCCGCCGCCGGGCCCGGGAATCGGCGGCCGTGGCCCTGCACCCGCCAGGTGATTCCGGGGAACCGGCATGGAGTGATTTGCAAGAGGTGCTGGATGAATCTCTGAGTTCCCTGAAAGCCGCGGACCGGGAGGCTCTGCTGCTGCGCTTCATGCGCGGTCTGAGCCTGCGCGAAGTGAGCGGTGTCCTCAGGACATCGGAGGATGGCGCCCGGATGAAGATCAACCGGGCTCTGGAGAAGCTCCGCGGGCTCCTCGTCCGCCGGGGAATCACAAGCACCTCCGCTGCGCTTTCGGGAACGCTCGCCGCTCATGCAGTGGCGACAGTGCCCGCTGAGCTCACCCAGCACTTTACCTCCTTCGCCCTCGGCACCTCACACACTGCCCAACTCACCCAAATTGCCCTTATGAGCACCAAAGCAAAAGTCGTCTTTGTCGCCGCCGGAGCGGCACTCACCGTCGCCATCGGAACGCCCGTGATCATGCAACGGGAAAAGGCCCTCCGCGCCGAAATCACCAACCTGGAAAGCAGGATCACCGGCCTTACGGACGGGTCCGCGTCAGCAGGGCTGGCATCCAGCCAAACGCCCGGTCGGGCGGGAACCGCCGGAGGGCGAAAAACAGGAGCGCTTTCGTCGGCTGCGAAAACGGGCACCAGGGATGTACCGGCCAAAATGCCTCAATCGCGGAATCTGGCAGGCGATGGAAAGGGCATGGAGGGTGCCGCCGAAGCCGTTTCAGGCATGATGAAAGCGTCGGGGATGAAAGAACTGATGAAGAGCCAGACAAAGCCGATCGTGGAGAAAATGTATGCAGATCTTTTGGATGGTCTGTGGCAGCTCAATCCCGAGCAGCGGGAAAAAGCACTGAATGCATTCCTTGAACCGATGAGCGAAGCTCAGGTGGCGGCGATGGATATGCTCCAGGGTGGGAGGTCGGAGGAAAAAATGAAGGAACTCAACGAGAAAGCAAAGGCGGCGAATGAGAAGCGGGACGCGACTTTGAAAGAAATTCTGAATGATCCGGAAAAGTTCGCACAGCTCGCCCGGTATGAAGAATCCGCCGCCGCGCGGATGCAACTGACCCAGCTTAGAGAGGCGTTGTCAGTCAAGGATGCTTCGCTGGCACTCAACGAAACCCAGGAGGAGAAATTGATGAACATGATGCATCAGGCCGGCAAGGACCTGAAGGCGGATGCGCCCCCGGAACAACAAACCGGGTTTGATCCTGCGGCTTTCACAGAGGAGGCACTGAACGCCCGCAAAGCAAAATCTCAGGCCCTTCAGGAAAAAATCCTCGCCGATGCGAAAGGCATCCTGAAACCGGAGCAACTGGAAGTATTGAAGGAATCGTTGAAG
>DATAIE010000661.1:0-2130 GCA_036262875.1 Verrucomicrobiales bacterium | reverse complement strand
ATAACTCAGGAGGGCGTAGCGTTTCCCCTCCGCGGGCGTGAAATCGCCGGGGTTTTCGAGAAGCCGCAGGGGCGTCCGGGGGGCGTAGTGGCTGGGCAACTGGCCCGGCACTTCCGGATGCTCCGCTCCCGGGGCCGGCAGTTGGTTGGCAAACTCCACTTTCCCGAAAGGCTGGAGGTCCTCTTTGGTAACGGGGCCGGCGCGCAGCACGCGGATGAAAGGCTTCGGTTCCCGGGCAGTGATCTTGATGATGGTGCTCTCCAGGCCCGCATGGCAGGCGCCGCCATCCACTATGAGCGGGATGCGGCCGTCCAGTTCCTTCAATACAGCGGCGGCGGAGGTGGGACTGATGCGGCCAAACCGGTTGGCGCTGGGCGCGGCGAGGGGCCGGGCCAGACTGGTGACGATGCGGCGGAAGACCGGATTGGCACTGATGCGAACGGCTACGGTCGGCAAACCGGCGGTCACAATGTCCGGCAGGGCGGGATGCTTTGGCAGGACGAGCGTGAGCGGCCCCGGCCAGAAGTGTTCGGTGATCGCAGTTACGGCCTTTGCGATTTCCTCCGGCACCACCGCGACATCCGCCAGCCGGTCCCGGTGGGGCAGGTGCACGATGAGCGGATCGAACGACGGCCGCTCCTTCGCGGTAAAAATGCGCGCCACGGCCTCCGGATTCATGGCATCGGCGGCAAGCCCGTACACGGTTTCCGTGGGGAGCGCCACGGGCTCCCCGAGTTCCAACAGTTCGACCGCCCGGGTGGCGGCTGCTTTCAGCCGGTCAGGGCGGTCTGTCTCAACAACGATGGTCTGCATCAGTCCGGTAACGGTCCTCCATACTCACCTGGCAACTCCGGGGATCAAGGGGTTGTTTCCGGGTTCGCCGGCGCTTTTAATCAAAGCGGCGGATTCGGGCCGAAGCGCATTTGACAGACGGGAAGGGGCGACTAGTCTACGCGCCCTTTTCCCGGACTTGCCGGGGAATGCACCCCCTGCCCTCCGTCCCCTGCGGTCTTTGCCGCGGCCCGGAGCACACACAGGGCGAAACGTCATCCCAATCCACCATATGTCCAAGGCTCAAGCTCTCAAAGCACACACCCGCAAGCGCAGCGGTTCCGGCGCACTCAATTCTCTGCGCAAGGAGGGTCTCATTCCCGCCGTCGTTTACGGCAAGACCCAGGAAAGCTTCAATGTGCGCCTCAACCGCAAGGAAGTGGAAACCGTGCTTCACCACTCCGCCGCTGAGCAAATTCTCGTGAACCTCACGATCGAGGACCTCAACCAAACGATGCTGGCCCTCATCCAGGACGTGCAGCACAATCCGCTCACCGACACGATCACCCACCTCGACTTCCACGCCATTCGCGAAGATGAAGTCATTCACGCCAATATCCCGCTCGAACTCGTCGGAGAAGCGGCCGGGGTGAAGGCGGGCGGTCTGCTCGAACACCTTTTCCATTCACTCGAAATCAAGTGTCTGCCGAAGGATCTGCCGGAAGTCATCCATGTCGATGTCTCCGCGCTGGAACTCAACGGCAGTCTCCACATCCGCGAACTGAAACTGCCGGAAGGCGTGAAGGCCGTGGCCCACGGAGACGTCATGGTGGCGATCGTTTCCGAGCCGAAGGTGGCCGTGGAAACGGCTGCCGCTGCGCCCGCAGCCGATGCCAAAGCGGCTCCCGCCAAGGGTGCGCCGGCCAAGGCTGCGGACCCGAAAGCCGCTGCCGCCGCCCCTGCGAAGGCAGCCGCCAAACCGGCCGGCAAGAAGTAAGATTCGTTCTGCAATCTCCAAGAGCGGGCACCGGGAAAACCGGTGCCCGTTTTTGTTTTCTCCCCCCGTCGGGAACGGCGTCCCTGATTCCGTAATGGACGGGCAACCGGAAGCAGGCCACACAAATGGCATGCGACTCACCACCCGTCTTTTGCCAGGAATTCTGCTTCTTTGCCATCTCGCCTCCGCCGCCGATCCGGCACCGGTGAGGGTGCTCGTCTGGGATGAGCGGCAACCGAAACAAAAGGAGGCGTACGACGGCGGCTTTCTCGGCGACGCCATCGCAGCTTATCTGGAGAAGCAGCCGGGAATCACGGTCAAGTCCGTGGCTCTGGACTCTCCGGAGCAGGGCCTGGACACGG
>DATAIE010000660.1:0-2923 GCA_036262875.1 Verrucomicrobiales bacterium | reverse complement strand
GGCCGTCATCCACTGCACATCGCCCGCACCGATTTTGCCGCCGCCGCCGCTGGAGTCGCGATGCTCCAGTTCTCCCTGATAGGCGACGGTGACGGTTTCGAAGCCTTTGTGCGGGTGCGCACCCACGCCTCGTTTTTCATCACCCGGCGGAAACGGATAGGGTGCCGCGTAGTCCAGCAGAAGGAACGGGCTCAACTCGCGGCCCAGGCCATTGTAGTCGAACACCGAGCGCACCGGGAACCCGTTGCCTACCCAGTGCATGCCGGAACTTTGATGAATGTGTTGCAGTGGTTTCATAACGTTTGATGTTTCTTTTGATTCCCTCCTCCCGGTGCCGGCCCCGGGGGTGAGGCCGGCACACCATGCCCCCGGTCAGCTCTTCACCGCGTCCAGTTTTGTTTCACGTCCTTTGCTCAGCACCTCCTGAGCCTTGCCGTAGCTCTCCATCAGCAGGCGGTAGTCCGGCATCATATGGTCGGCGAAGATATTGGCGAAATCGAGTGCATTCGGGCGGTTCCATGTCTGCTGGAGTTCGGAAATCACCGCCAGCGTGTCGATCGGAACAGCCCCCGCCTGCGTGATACGGGCTATCGTGAGGTCCGTCGCCATCCTGCTCCAGTTGCCGCTGGCATCCACCACCGCATACACTTTGTACCCTGCCGCCAAAGCGCAAATCGTCGGAAACGCGAGACAAACGCTGGTGAGAGTGGCGGCAATAACGAGAGTCTTTCGCCCGGTCTCCTCGATCGCCTTCACGAAATTGGGCATGTCCCATGCATTGATCTGGCCCTGGCGGGCCACATATTTCGCATGAGGCGCGAGTTGATGAATTTCGGGAATCAGCGGTCCGTTGGGACCATCCGGCACAGAGGCCGTGGTAATCACGGGAATTTGCAGCAGCGTGGCCACTTTCGCCAGCGCGGTGACATTGCGCCGCAGGTCGGCGACGGGCATGTCATGCACGAGATTGAACAAACCACTCTGGTGGTCGATCAGCAGCATGGTTGTATCGTTCGGATTGATCATTACTTTTTCCTGAACAGTGCTCATTTTGTCGATTTTGGTTAGGGTGTTCCTTGTGTGGCAGGACCGCGGATAGACTGGCGGAGGGTCGCCCGGGGCAAAAATACTTTGTCCCTTGGCTCACCATGCCTGACGGGTATGCTCACCGGACATGGAACTTCGCCACCTGCGCTACTTCATTGCCGTCGCTGAAGAACAGAACGTGACGCGCGCTGCGGAGCGGCTTCGTGTGGCGCAACCCTCCCTGAGCCGGCAAATCCGCGATCTGGAGGAGGAACTCGGCATTGCCCTTTTCGAGCACCGCGCCCGAGCCGTGCGGCTCACCGAGGCAGGCCGCGTTTTTCTCACCGAAGCGCAGGCCGCCCTCCAGCGCGTGCGTGACGCGGTGCAAACTGTAAAGGCCGTGGCCGGCGGACTGCGCGGGGAAATCCACGTGGGCTACGCGCCCTCGCTCACGGTGGAACTGCTGCCCCGCACGCTACGGAACTTTCAGGAGACGCATCCGGGTGTGAAGGTGCATCTGCACGACATCTCCACTCAGGAGATGCTCCGGGGACTCCGCGAAAACCATCTGCACATCGCCCTGCTGGTGCAGGTCTCTCCGAAGGTCCTCCCCGGCCTTGTCTTTGAAGAACTCCAGCGCCAGCCGGTTTCCGTGGCCCTGCATCCCACTCATCCCCTCGCCAAGACCCGCCGCGTGGGACTCGAACATCTTGTGAGAGAACGCCTCATCGCATTCACCCTAGCGGATTACCCTGAGTATCACCTGTGGCTCGCGAACCTGTTTGCCGCGTTCCCTCACCCACCTCCGGTCATTGAGGAGCACGACAGCGTTACCAGTCTCATCGCTGCCGTCGAAGCCGGTCGGGGCGTCGCCCTCATTTCACAGCGCTTCGACTGCCTCACGGGCCCCCGCCTCAAGATTCGCCCCCTCAAACCTGCACCTCCGCCCCTGTCCGTGGGCATCGCCTATCGCGACGAATCCCACGGCGCGGCTACCGAATCATTCATCGCGGCGGCAAGAAGAGCGAATGGGCCAAATGATGGCTGATGAAACCCCGCGGTTGATCGACCGGCAGAGCCCGGCTCACATTCAATCCCGGTCAACCACCGGAATCCGGACTGTCGATTTGATTCGTATTCGATAGAAGAGCAGCGGGTTCATCCGTAACACCTTTCCATGCGTTTCCCCCTTCTTCTGACCACCGGCTGCCTGTTTGCCTCCGGCCTTCATGCGCAGTCACTGCCTGATTTCTCCCGCGATGTGCGCCCCATCCTGTCGCGCTATTGTTTCAAGTGCCACGGGCCGGATGAAGGCACGCGGAAAGGAAACCTCCGGCTGGATGAACGCAGTGTCGCGACGGCTCCGGCGAAGAGCGGAGCGACCGCTATCGTCCCAGGCAATGTGGAAAAGAGCGAGTTGGTAAAACGCATTCTCTCTCACGATCCGGATGAGATCATGCCACCGCCGGCTGCGAAGCTGGAACTCACTGCGGAGCAGCAGAGCATTCTTCGCCGCTGGGTGGACGGCGGGGCAGAATACAAACAGCACTGGGCGTTCATCGCGCCGAAGCGCCCTCCTGTTCCGGAGACTCCACTCGAAGGATTCAAAGCGGAAACAACGACGCCCATCGACCGTTTCGTAGCCGCCCGCCTTGCCGCGGAAAAGCTCTCCCCTTCCCCGCCAGCCGATCCCGCCGCCCTCATCCGCCGCGTGACTCTGGACCTAACAGGGCTCCCGCCGGACCCGGCTGCCATGGATGCTCTGCTCCGTGCGGCAAATCAAGGGAGTGGCATCTTTGATCAGTATTACACCCGGTATGTGGAGAAGCTTCTCGCCTCTCCCCAATACGGCGAACGCTGGGCACGGAAGTGGCTGGATCTCGCCCGTTATGCGGAC
>DATAIE010000659.1:0-9717 GCA_036262875.1 Verrucomicrobiales bacterium | reverse complement strand
GTCTTCCGGAGCAGGTGCTGATGTTCGTGACCCTCTGCGTGGGCGCACCTCTCATGGAGGAACTCATCTTCCGGGGCGTGCTCTTCAGCGTGGCCTCGAGGTTTATCCATCCAATCTACGCCAATGTGGCCACTTCGCTTTTGTTTGGGGTGATCCACAACAACCTTCTCGTGCTGATTCCCCTCACGCTCCTCGGAATGCTGTTCGCATACGTCTATCAGCGCACGCGGTCCCTCGCGGTTCCTGTGCTCATGCACGCCATGTTCAACGGCTTCCAGTTCCTTTTCTTAGTCAATGGGTGGAATGAATCCATGTGACACGGTATCAAAAACCGGTGAAGACCGGCTGGTGAAGCTGCTCACCCGCGGCCTTCCCGCCACCTCCCGCACGCTCACCGGTCCCGGCGACGACTGTGCGGTGATTCAAGGGCCGGATAAGTCGCGGCTTTCACTCTTCAAAACAGACTGCCTCATTCAGGATGTTCATTTCACGGGTGCGGTGGATGCCGCACGGGTGGGCTGGAAGGCGCTTTGCCGTGTCATCAGTGATATCGCGGCCATGGGAGGGCAGCCGCAGGAGGCGCTGATCACCCTTGCGCTGCCGCGCACCACCCAGACCTCCTGGGTGCTACGGCTTTATACCGGCATCAAAAAGGCGGCCCGGCGCTGGCACTGCGGCATTGCCGGCGGGGAAACCTCCTCCGTTCCGGACGGCGCGCCGGTGATGATTTCTGTGGCCATGCTGGGGTCCGTGGAGCGGGACTGTCTCACGCTGCGAAGCGGCGGACGTCCCGGCGATTTGATTTGCGTCACGGGAAAACTGGGCGGCTCGCTGGCGGGGCGGCATCTCGACTTCAAGCCCCGCCTCGATGAAGCCCGCTGGCTGGTGAAAAACGTGCGCCCGCGCGCAATGATGGATCTTAGCGATGGACTGGCCAAAGACCTGCCGCGGCTCGCCGATGCCTGCGGGACGGGGTTTTCGCTGGATGCCGCCGCTTTGCCTCTTCACTCCGGATGCTCCGTCTCTCAGGCCGTTGGCGATGGCGAGGACTATGAACTGCTCTTCACCCTTTCTCCGCGGCGGTTTGCCGCGCTGAAGCGGCAGTGGCCTTTCCCGCGCGTTCCGGTGACCGCCATCGGTTCACTGCTTCCTGACAAACGCGACCGTCCGGCGATGACCGGTGGCTGGGACCACTTCGTGCCATGAGCCCTCCCCGGCGGATTCTCGCTGCGAGGGGCGGGGCCATGGGCGACTTCATCGTTACCCTCCCGTGCCTGGCGGCTCTCCGCCGCGCGTTCCCTGAAGCGGTGCTGTGTTTGCTCGCTCACCCCGGCCATGCGGCGCTCGCGGCTGCGGATGGACTGTGCGACGGCAGCCGTTCATTGGAAAGCGCGGGGCTGGCACCGTTTTTCACGCCGGACGGACAGCCTGATGAGGATTGGCGCCAATGGATGGGCTCGTTTGATTTGGTGGTTTCATGGCTGGCGGACGGCGACGGCATTTTTCAGAGAAATGTCATGCAGGCCGGAGCGCGCCGGTTTTGTCAGGGCCCGTGGAAATTCGAAAACGATGAACCGGTGGCGCAGCAACTGGCCGCCGCCCTAACGCCTCTCGGTATCGCTCTCGACGCACCCTTTCATACGATACGTTTTGTTCGACGGGAGACGCAGGACCAGCTGGCAGTTCACCCAGGCAGCGGCAGCGTCCGGAAAAACTGGCCGGTCCGGCACTGGCAAACACTGCTGACTTTGTGGCACCGCTGTTATCCATCGACCAGGATCATCGTAATCACCGGGGAAGCAGAGACCGGTGAAGCGCTCGATCTTGCGGAGGCACTGAAGGGCAATGGAATCGACTGTATGCATTCCCACGGCGAACCCCTGACGCGTCTCTGTTCGCTGCTGGCCGGGTGCCGTTATTATCTGGGGCACGATACCGGCATCTCTCATCTTGCAGCAGCATGCGGAGTCACGAGCCGTCTGATTTTTGGTCCCGCCTCTCCACCCATCTGGGTTCCCCCGGCTCCGCAGGTGAAAGTCTACTGGACGGATGTCATTTCAAGTCTGACACCGGAGGCCTTTTTCGCATGGCTGAAGGAGACGGGGGCCACTCCCTGACGCGCACTTGTCCGTCGACAAACCGCCCTCCCTGCGGAGAATGCGACCGTGGTCGAACGAACCGCCAGCGCCCCGCGACTTACGGGAGACCCGCCGCCGCTCATTTTTGACTGGCGGCGTCCCCGGGGCGTGAAGCGGCGGCTCGCCGCGTGGCTGGTGGTGGTGGCCGCGGGGCATGCGGCCCTTTTTTACCTGTTCCGGGTGGCTCCGCCGGTGGTTTCGAGGAAGCCGCCGCCGCAGCAGGCGGTGCTCTATCTGCCGCCTTCAGACGCTGCAGTGCGTACGCTCCTCGGTGCCCTGGATGACCGCTATCCCGGAGCGTTGCTTCGTCCGGAGGACTACACGTTGAAGGCGGATATGGAGGCGCTCGCGAAGATCACGCCGCCCGCCGTTCCGTCATGGGCCGCTCACCGTCCCGCTTTGAAGCCCTATCCGCAGCCGCTTGTTTCCCAGGACCTGCCGGGTCTGTTTCAGCCAGGCGATCCCGTTCTGCCGTGGACTGATCCTGAGTTGCCCCTGTCCCCGGGGACGGAGCCGGGAAAATCCGCTCCTGTGCCGTCTGTGATCATTGATGAGTTTCCGGGGGAACGGACGCTCGTCCGTCAGCCGGAATGGCCGGATAAACTGTTCGACGAGCTGCCTTCCGGGAGCGCGTCGTTCAAACTGGGAGTTCTCCGCAGCGGAGCGCCCGAATATTGCATGTCGCTCTCCACGGCGGCGGGCGTGGATTTGGAAGCCGTGCGCCGGGTGCTGATGGGACTGCGGTTCAGTCCGGTGAGCGGCGGCGGGCAATGGCAGTGGATTACGGTTACGGTGCGCTGGTAGAGCGCTCCGGTTGCATCTTTTCACCGGGGCGTCTATGCGCCCCGCATGGAGGAGGAAGATCCCGTCATCAATGTCCAGGAGAGCCTCGTTGCGGCCATGCACGAGGGCGATCCAGCGGCGGCTTTGACCCTGATGCCGGAAATCCACCCCGCGGAACTGGCGGCCGCCTACGAGACTCTGGCGGAGGAGGAGCGGGCCGCTCTCCTGCCGCTGATCCCGGCGGAGGCGCTGCCGCCGTTTCTTCAGCAGCTTCCGGCAGCGGACGCGGTGGAAATTCTGGGAGGCATGCCGGATGGCCCTCTCGCGGCGGCATTGGAGGAACTGTCGGACGATATCCTCGTAGACCTTCTGCAGGAAATGCCGTCCACGCAGCGTGGCCGCACGTTCCACTTACTCTCGGAAGCCCGCCACCGGGCCGCCCGCGAACTCCTGCGATATCCGGAGGATACCGCCGGTGGCCGGATGACCACGGCTTTCGCGGCCGTCCGGGAGGACATGACCGTCCGGGAGGCTATCGAGGCTCTCCGCAAGGTGCAGGACGAAACCGAAATCCTGGCCCGCATCTATGTGGTGGATTACGAAGGGCTCATTCTCGGCAAAGTCCGCCTGCGCGACCTCACTTTCGCCCCGCAGGATCAGTTGATCGCTGATCTCAACGATAACGATACGCGCGCGGTGCTGGCCACCGCTGATCAGGAAAAGGCCCTTCGCGTCATGGTGAAATACGACATGCTGGCCCTCCCGGTGGTGGATGACGATGGACGTCTCCTTGGAGTGATCACCCACGATGACGCCCTCGACATTCAAGAGGAGGAGAGTACCGAAGACCTTGAGCGTCAGAGCGGTATCGCCGGCGATACACCGGACGAATCCTATCTCAATACCCCGGTGCTCCGTCAGGTGAGACGCCGCATCGGGTGGATCATTTCCCTCGGCTTTCTGGGGCTCATTTCCGGCTGCGTGATTTACTCCTATCAGAACCAGTTGAACTCGGTTTTCGCGCTGACCATCTACATGCCCATGATTGTCGCCGCCGGGGGTAACACCGGCGGGCAGGCCGCCACCATGGTCATCCGCGCCATGTCTCTTGGCGAATTCAGTCCGGGGGCGATTATGCGGGTGGCGTGGAAGGAACTCCGGGTCGGAGTGGTCCTCGGCGCTGCGCTGTCCTTCTTCATGGTCCTGCAGATTTTCCTCTTCCGGCCCGCATTCATGCAGTTGAATAGCGCAATTGTGGGGCAATTCTCCGCCACCGTCGGCCTGGCGCTCCTCACCCAAATCACCGCCAGCACGCTCATCGGTGCCGTTTTGCCCATTGGAGCCCGGGCCTTGAAGCTGGATCCTGCGGTTATCGCCAGTCCGGCCATCACCACCATCGTCGATGCCACAGGCCTGCTTATCTATCTGAACTTCGCGATCCATATTCTTAACCTGAGTTAGGAGTGCCCCGGCTGAACTGCGTGCCGGGAGACCCGGCTTACGGCCGGTTCTGGACTGTCGATGGTTATCCGGGTATATATTTCGTAAATTCGCCGTCTCTTTTACGTAATCTCTCCACCATGACTCCGCCACTCTCCCGCCACGGACTTTCACTTTTGGACCGCAGAGGGTTTCTTGGCCGTGCTGCGATGGGGCTCGGCGGGATTGCCCTGGCGGACCTTCTTTCCCGCGACCGGGCCCGGGCGTCGGCCCAGCCCATCCGTCCATTGATTGATCCACAGGCTCCCTATTTGCCCCGGCTTCCCCACCACACGGCAAAGGCCAAACAGGTTCTCGTCATTTTTTGCTCGGGCGCCGTCAGCCACGTGGACACGTTCGATTATAAGCCGGAACTGATCAAACGCCACGACACGCCGATGCCGGGGAAGGGCAATTTCATTTCCTTTCAGGGGGAGAACGGCAATCTCATCAAACCCCTCTGGGAGTTTAAGCCCCGGGGCCAGAGCGGCAAGATGATCAGCGAGCTGCTGCCCAATATCGCCGAACTCGCGGACGATCTTTGCTTCATTCACTCGATGACCGCGAAGTCCAACACGCACGGACCCGGCGAAAATCAGATGAGCACCGGCTTCACGCTCGATGGATTTCCCAGCATGGGATCCTGGGTCAGCTATGCGCTGGGTTCGGAAAATGCGGACCTGCCGGCCTTTGTCGCCATTCCTGATCCGCGGGGCGTGCCGCAGGTGGGGCCGAACCACTGGAACTCAGCGTTCCTGCCGGCGACATTTCAGGGCACGCCGTTCAATGCGGATGCGCCGATTCCCAATCTCGCGCGGCCTTCGGACATCCCCGTCAGCACGGACGTGGCCACCCGCGATTTTCTCCGCCGGCTGAATGACCGGCACCTCGCCAAAAATCCGGGAGACGTGGAACTGGCGGCCCGCATCGCGAGCTATGAACTGGCGGCCCGGATGCAGTTGAAAGCAGCGGCCGTGGGCGATTTCAAGGATGAGTCCGCTGCCACGCTGAACAGTTACGGAGTGAATGACGCCAACAAAACAAAGGCCGGGTTTGCCAAAAACTGTTTGCTCGCCCGGCGTCTGGTCGAGCGCGGGGTGCGCTTCGTTCAACTGTTCAACGGTTCGTATGCCATGGGTGAAGGTGTAGGCAACTGGGACGGGCACAAGACATTGAAGGATCAGTACAGCATTCACGGCCCGATCCTCGATCAGCCCTGCGCCGCATTGATCAAAGACATGAAGCAGCGTGGCCTGCTGGATGACACGCTGATCATGTGGGTCACCGAGTTTGGCCGCATGCCGACCTTCCAGAAAGGCGCAAGCGGCCGCGACCACAACCCAGGCGGTTTCACGGTCTGGATGACGGGAGCCGGCGTGAAACGGGGATTCAGTTATGGAGCCACGGACGAGTTCGGGTTCAAGGCGGAGGTGGATACGGCGACTGTCTATGACCTTCACGCGACCATGCTCCATTTACTGGGGCTGAACCACGAACAACTGAGCTTCTATCACAACGGGGCCGAGCGGCGCCTCACGGATGTGCACGGTGAAGTGATCCGCGATATCCTGTCTTAATCCACGGCAGCCACATGATCTTAAAACCAGCCATTCTTCTTGTCTTCGGAGCTGCCGCAGCCATCGCCGCCGATCCGGGCGATCACTGGAGTTTCCAGCCGGTCAAACGTCCGGTGCCCCCCGTGGCCGGTGTCGCTCCGATCGATGCCTTCATTCAAAAGGGGCTCGCCGCAAACGGGCTCACTCCCTCGCCGGAGGCGGACCGCCGCACTCTCTGCCGGCGGATCTATTTCGATCTCACGGGTCTTCCCCCGTCTCCGGAGGAAATCGAGGCGTTCGTCAACGATGGCGATCCGAAGGCCTACGAAAATCTGGTGGATAAGCTTCTGGCCTCTCCCCGGTTCGGTGAGCGCTGGGCAAGCCCCTGGCTGGATGCCGTGCGCTTCGCGGAATCAGACGGCTTTGAAACGAATGTGCCCCGTACGAACGCCTGGCCGTATCGCGACTATGTGATCCGCGCCTGCAATGAAGACATTCCGTTTGACCGGTTTGCGATGGAGCAGCTTGCCGGTGACGTGACCGGTGCCGATGAAGCAACCGGCTTCCTCGTGGGCGGGCCGGTGGATGTGGTGGGGAGTCCCGATCCCGTCCTCACTTCCCAGCAGCGGGCCGACGTGCTGCACGACATGATCAATACGACGGGCTCTGCATTCCTCGGTCTGACGGTGGGATGCGCGCGCTGCCACGATCATAAGTTCGATCCGATTCCCCAGACGGAATATTATTCGATGAAGGCCGTGTTCGAAGGCGTGACTCACGGCTCACGGGCGAAGAGACTTCCGGTGGGGACAGAGTCTGTTCGCGATGCCGAGCGGAAAAAAGTGGAGGCGCAGTTGGCCGCCGCATGGGCCAAAGCCGATGCCTCCGCGCCGCTCGCGACGGCGGCGACTCCCCGTCCCGCCGTGAATCCGCGCCGCAATGTCGAGCGGTTCGCGCCGGTCATGGCGAAGTTCATCCGCTTCAACATCACCTCCACTAATTCCGCGGAACCCTGCATCGATGAGTTGGAGGTCTATGCCGCAGGCAGCGGGGAAAACGTGGCCCTGGGCGCCAAACCCTCCAGTTCCGGAAACTACGGAGGCCCGCCGCATGATCTGGCCTATGTGAATGACGGACGTTCCGGAAACGCCCGCAGTTGGATTTCCAACACGCCAGGGCGCGGCTGGGTGACGCTTGAACTCCCCGAGCCCCGTCAAATCGATCGCATCGTATGGGGTCGCGACCGGCTCGGTCAGTATGCAGACCGGCTGGCGGTTTCCTATCAAATCGAGGCGGCTGTTTCGCCCGATGCCTGGCAGATCATCGCCAGTTCAGGCAATCGTCAGACGTTCGGTCCGGATTCGAAACCGGCTCCCGGCCCTCCTGGCGTGGACGCCCTGGAGCGCAAGCTCAAGGAACTCTCCGGTGCAGGGCCCATGGTCTACGCCGGAAATTTTGCCGCAACGCCGGTGCCTACCAGGCTCTTCCGGCGGGGCGATGCCATGCAGCCGCAGCAAACGGTGTCCCCTGCGGGACTTCACGCGATCCCCGTTCTTTTCACGCGCGAGCAGGCCACTCTTGCCAGTGAAGCGGCGCGCATTTGCGGCATGCCGGCACCTCCCGCTCTTACCGAAGATCAGAACCGGCGGCTCGCTCTCGCCCGCTGGATCGGCGATTCCAAAAATCCGCTGACGGCCCGGGTTGTCGTGAACCGGATGTGGCAGGGGCACTTTGGAGAAGCCATCGTGAATACGCCGGGTGACTTTGGCGTGAAAGGTACAGCCCCCAGCAATCCGGCGCTCCTCGACTGGCTCGCCGCGGAGTTCCTGGCAAATGGCTGGCATTCGAAGCCGCTCCACCGGCTCATCGTTACCAGTGCCACCTACCGGCAATCCTCGTCGCCGCGGGCCGAAGCCTTGAAGGTCGATGCCGGCAGTCGCCTGCTGTGGCGCTTTCCACCGAGGCGTCTTGAAGCAGAGTCCATTCGTGATGCCATCCTGTCCGTCTCCGGATCGCTGGACCTCACCATGGGAGGTCCAGGATTTTCCGCTTTCGAAGACAATTCCAATTACGTCCGGGTCTATATTCCCAAGAAGTCCTTCGGGCCGGAGGACTGGCGGCGCACCATTTACATGACGAAGATCAGAATGCGCACCGACGGGACCTTCGGTGCCTTCGATTGTCCGGATGCCGGTCAGGTGGCTCCCAAACGCAGCCGCAGCACCACTCCGCTGCAGGCGCTGAATCTCCTGAACAGCCCGTTCATGGAACAGCAGGCCGGCATCATGGCGGAACGTGTGAAGAAAGACGCCGGCACCGCGACCGGCGATCAGGTTACCCGTGCGTTCCAGTTGGTTCTCGGCCGCACCCCGTCCGCTGAAGAGGCGGCGGATGCCGCCGCCCTTACCGAGGCCCATGGCCTGTCCGCGCTCACAAGAGCGCTGCTCAACGCCAACGAGTTTCTTTTCCTTTTTTGAGGCGAATTCCGACGGGTGTGCGTTGACTCCGGCGGCGCGGCGGTCTTACTGGGAGAAGCACTGTCTTTTCCCGTGAGTTCCGACTTCGATCCCCTTTTTCTGCCCGATACCGACGCCACTCTTTCGGCGGGGGAGTCGATTGGCAGACGGCTTCAGGCGGGGGATGTCATCGCTCTCAGCGGCGGCCTCGGTGCCGGCAAGACCCACTTCACGATGGGCCTGGTGCGCGGTCTTGGAAGCGAAGACGATGTCACCAGCCCTACCTTCACGCTCGTGCACGAATACCGTTCGGGCCGCCTTCCGGTTTTCCATTTCGACTTCTACCGCATGGAAACGGAAAACGAAGTCACCGGCATTGGCTGGGATGAATACCTCGATGCCGGTGGCGTTTGTGTGGTGGAGTGGGCGGACCGGTTTCCTTCATTGCTGCCATCCGGAACGGAGTGGTGGTCTTTGCAGGTAGAGGGAACCGGTAGGAAGCTGAAACGAACGCGTTGAAGGACCGAAGGGGCCGGAGCGTCAAAGTCCAATTTGGCGCACTTTAAGACGGAGCCAAACCGGATGAGCGGCATCAAACGGCACGCTGACCGTCCGCACATTCAGTGAGGCACTGGTGACGCTGGCGGCGGGCACATCCGTCCAGGTCAGCAGGTCGCTCGATTGTTGCGGAGTGATTTCGCAGTGCGCGGTATTCGCGGGATCGCGCGGCTGCCACGTGAGTGTGAGATAGGATTGTCCGCTCTGAGTAATGATGACGGGCTTTGGCAGGAGGTTCGAGTCAACACGTATTGGGTCGAGGTCCAGTCCATACTCCACGATGTTAGGCACACCGTCTCTATCCGGGTCCGCCAGAGCACCGCGGTCCGCCGCCGCGATGCCATAGTTGGTGGTCCACTGGGTGAAGGTGACGTCCGGATTCTCATCGAGACATTTGTTCACGATTTCGCGGTTCGCCAGACGGGGAAGAGAGGTCCCGTAGCGATTGTTGAAGGTGTCGAGAATGATCTGGGCGAAAATCGCCTGGAGCGGTGTGTTGGGATGAAATCCGTCGTCGAGAAACATGGCGTCCGAGTCGCCGTCTCCGCTGGAGCGCTTGGTGACCACCCATCCGCCGATGCACGTCCGGTCCGAGGTGAGCAGTTCCTTTGTCCGTCCGTAAATATCGGCGAAGCCAATCCCCCGCACCCGGGCCAGAGCGGAGAGCTGAGCGTTGAGATCATCCAGCGCCGCGGTCACATGACCGGTGAGGACGGGATCATAGGGATGGTCGTGGTTTTTCGACGG
>DATAIE010000658.1:0-3349 GCA_036262875.1 Verrucomicrobiales bacterium | reverse complement strand
ACGAAGAGCAGCGGGAGGCGTGGAAGGCGATGTTCCCGGATGTTCCCGCTCCCGTGATGCTGCCTGCCGATCAGGCGCGCAGTGGTTCTCCGCAGTATGCCGGCGCGATGACGCAGCATCTCCTGCCACCGGCCCTCGTGGGGCAACTGCACCGCTTTTGCACCGCGCGGAGAGTGACACCCTATCATGTGACACTGGCCGCCTTTCGCATTCTGGTTCAGCGTCTGAGCGGGCAGAGTGGCTTTATCGTCGGAACGCCCTCCGCCGCGCAAATCTCGCGGAACCTTCCGGACCTCGTCGGTCATTGTGTGCAGTTTTTGCCGCTCCGCTTCCAACAGGCAGCGGACGAAACCGGAGACAGCATCATTCGATCCACGCGTGAGGCGGTGCTCAACGGTTCGGAGAACGACGGCGTGACCTTTGGCGAAATTCTGGAGGGACTGTCCCTGCCCGCGGACCGGCGCCGGGGCCTTGTGCCTCTGAGCTTTTCCTTTGAGGAAATGCCGCGCCCTCTCGCTTTCGCCGGCCTTGAGGGAACGGTGACGATGAATCCGAAGCGCCGTCTTTCCTTTGAGGCGAGCTTCTATGTTCAACATTCGGAACAGAGTATCGCGATCGTTTGCGCCTGGCAGACCGCCCTTTTTGAGCATGACACCGTCGAGCGCTGGCTGAGCAGCTACGCGACCCTGCTGCAAAGCCTCCTGGATTCGCCGGAGGAGCCGGTATCCAAACTCTCACTGCTTACCGGGCAGGAGCAAGCCGACCTGCTGACGGCCCTCCATGCGCCGGTGGCCGTTCCCGCGGATGACCGGTGCCTGCACGTCTGGTTCGAGCAAATCGCTGCGCAATTTCCGGACCGGATCGCCGTGTGCGGTTCCGGGGAATCGATGACCTATCAGGAACTCAACTGCCGGGCGAACCGCCTGGCTCACCGGCTGCGCGAAATGGGCGTGCAGCGTGAATCCCTTACCGGGCTTTGCCTGGAGCGCACACCCGGCATGACCGTGGCTGTTCTTGCGATCTTGAAAGCAGGCGGAGCTTACCTGCCGGTGGATCCCGGCTGTCCCGCGGACCGTCTGGCCTTCATGCTGACGGATGCGGAGGCCCCGGTGCTCATCACAACGCAGTCCCTTCTGGCAAAGCTCCCCGGCCATCGCGCTAAAGTGCTGCTGCTGGAGGAACTGGAGGACGGCTCGCTCGATCACCTGCCGGATACGAATCCAGTATCGGTGAATACCAGCGAAGATGCGGCCTATGTGATCTACACCTCCGGCTCCACAGGAAAGCCAAAGGGGTGTATCGTGACGCATCACAATGTAACCCGTCTCATGCACGGGACAGAGCACTGGTACGGCTTCAACGAGAGCGACGTGTGGACACTCTTCCACAGCATCGCCTTCGATTTCAGCGTTTGGGAGCTGTGGGGTGCGCTGCTCTACGGCGGTCGGCTCGTGGTGGTGCCGTTCGATGTGAGCCGCTCACCGGAGGATTTCCGGCGGCTGCTCGCTGAGGAAAAAGTGACGGTGCTGAATCAAACGCCGAGCGCTTTCCGGCAACTGATCCTCGCTGATGAACGCGCGGAGAACCCGCTTTCTCTGCGCTGGGTGATCTTCGGCGGCGAGGCTCTCGAAATGGAGAGCCTGCGTCCGTGGTTTGAGCGTCACGGCGATACAGTGCCGCACCTGGTGAACATGTATGGCATTACGGAAACGACCGTGCATGTCACCTATCGCCCGGTCAGCATGGATGATCTCACCGGCGGCAGCGTCATCGGTGAACCCATTCCGGACCTTCGTCTCTACGTGCTCGATCCCGAAACACTCACGCCGGTGCCTCCCGGAGTCTGCGGCGAGATGTATGTGGGCGGCGACGGCCTCGCGCGCGGATACCTGAAGCGTCCGGAACTGACGGCGGAACGATTTATTCCCGATCACCTGACCGGCAACGGACGGCTCTATAAAACGGGCGACCTCGCACGGCTCATCACGGGCGCGAATGGAGGACTCGATCTCGAATATCTGGGCCGGATCGACCATCAGGTCAAAATCCGCGGCTTCCGTATCGAACTTGGTGAAATTGAAAGTGTTCTGAATACACATCCCGCCATCCGGGAATCCGCCGTTTTCCCCGCCCCGGGCACAGGCGGCGAACAGCGGCTCGTGGCGTGGCTGGTGCCAAACGGAACGGCCCCGTCGCTGAGTGAACTGCGGGCCCATCTCTTGAAGAAACTGCCGGATTATATGGTGCCGGCGGCCTTCATCATGATGGATCGCTTCCCGCTCACCACGAACGGAAAGCTCGACCGCGCGGCACTGCCCGCGCCGGAAAATGCCGCGCTGGCAGTCAATGCAGCGGACGATTACGTTCCCGTGCTGCCCGGCACGGAGACAGCGCTGGCCGGTATTTGGGAGGGTGTGCTGGGCCGCAATCACATTGGCCGGGCGAGCGACTTTTTTGCCATCGGCGGCACTTCGCTGAATGCGTTGCTGGTCATGGAGCGGGTTCACCGCGAGTTTGGTGTGAAGCTTCCGCTGGGAGTCCTCTTCGATGCGCCGTCGCTGGAGGATTTCGCGGCCCGTATCGATGCGGCCACAGTGCAGCCCCAGCGTTCTCTTCCCATCGTGTGTATCCAGCCGGAGGGCACCGGGACGCCGCTCTTCTTATTGCACGGCGGTGATGGAGGCGCGCTGTTTTACCGTTCGCTCCTGACAAAACTGGGCACAGATCATCCCGTCTGGGTGATCGAGTCGCCGGGCATCACCGATGACTCATGGATCCTGGGGCGGCACAGCATCGAGTCCTGTGCGGCGGAATACAAAAAGCTCATCCGCGCCGTTTATCCCTCGGGCCCTGTCATTCTTGGCGGTTACTCCTACGGGGGAGTGGTGGCCTGCGAAATGTGCCATTTGTTTGCGGAGGCCGGACGCGAGCCGGACCTGCTCATCCTGTTCGACACCGAAAATCCGGCGGAGGGCCCGCGTGAGCTCTCGCTCTCCGAACGCCTCGCGGCAGGATGGCGTCAGGGAGGGAAGGGGATCGCCAGCAAAATCAAACACCTCGGTGAGCGGATTGGCAGCGGCCTGAAAAACCGGGCGAAGCACAACGCCGCCATGGATGAGGCCCGCGCCCTTCTCAATGGCGGGACCGTCGCTGCCGACGGCGCCACGCGCACACTGCAAATTCACATCACCCATGTGGATGCGCTCCAGACCTACGAGCCCCGCTTTTACGACGGGGCGGTGCTCCTTTTCCGATCGGATGCCCAGAGCGACAAATACGACCGCACCGAGGACTACAACTGGCGCGGCTGCCTGCCGGAACTACAGATCGTTCGCGTCTCCGGTGATCA
>DATAIE010000657.1:0-7663 GCA_036262875.1 Verrucomicrobiales bacterium | reverse complement strand
TGATGATCTGCCGGGCCTCGACAGCAAGGTCCACACCGACGGAACCCGAAACGTCCACCAGCACCGCCACCGCCCGCGAGGGCGCAGTAGGCCCGGAGGGATTGGCCGCAGAGGCAGGCGAGGGCGCAGGAACGGGGTCCTGAGCGAATACCAGCCCGGCGGTGAGCCACTGGCAAACCAGAGTAAAGTTCCGGAGCGTGCGATTCATAAACTTGGAGGAAAGGGGGCACCTACCTTCGCTGGCGGGAGGCCCGGGGTAAATCCCAAAGATGCGTTTTCCGGACGGAGCCGGTCTTCATTTGCCAGTGCCGAAATCCACCCACATTCCTTTGTGCACCGGGGCCTTGGCCTCGCCATCGCCAACGATAACCGCCGACTTCATCCCCGGAATGGGAGTGAGCCCCTCCGGATCGAGCCTGGCGGCGGCAACGGCGCTGGGCGTGGTGACGGCCACCGGTGCGTCCGCAGCATTGCCCGTCCAGGTGTAAAATCGAAAGACCCCTCCGTCATCGGGGCTGCCCGCGGAGATCAGATAGACCCGGTGCTGGGCGTCCCACTCGATGCTTCGAAATCCGAGGCCTCCGAGGTCCAGCAGGGAGGGTTCTGCCAGCGCCAAAGGCTGCACAGCGCCGCTCAACCCCAGAGCGGCGGCAGGATTGGTAATAGGCACGAGCACCGCCTTGCCTTCCACCAGTGGACTGCGAAGACCGAGCAACAGGGAGCGCCCATCACTGCTGACCGTAAGCCCCTCGACGTTGAATCCATCCCTGGTGCCGCCGGCGAGTTGAAGATTGATCACGGCGGCATCCTGACCGGGAGCCGAGATGCTGTCCCGCAAAATAGGACCCCAGGGCTCGTCCGCGTGAGCGCTGCCCAGCGCCTGGACCTGGCTGCGCATCGTCCGGTTGAACTTCACCGCGTTCACCGGCGGAAAGATGCCATTTTTGGTTGGCCCGGTGATAGCCGCCTCATCAATATGAAGGGCGAAAAGGAGATCGCGGGCGGAGACGACCTTCCCTTTCTTTGACCGGGAGCCGGATGCCGCGTAGACATGATACACTTTTTCCGGCTTTCCCTCGCCATTCGCATCGAAGGGGAAAACGGTGCATGCCTCAAGATCATCCACCGGATAGGACGGAGACGTGGCGATGCGCCCGGCGGGTGCCCGGGGATCCGTCGCGGGCGGCTCCAAAGCAAAGAGCCCGATGAAGGGCGTCTCGTTATCCGCCACGGCGAGCCAGCGCGGCGGGCTGCCCACGACCGAAACGGCGGAGGCCTCAGGCCATGAGATGTGATAAAACAGGGTGCCTGGAGGTGGCTCGGCGGCACCGGAGGAGAGAGTGGACAGCAACAGCAGAAGGCGGGGGGAGAACGTCATGGCGGTGGCGGAACCATGCGCACCGCATGGAACTTGTCGATACCGTCTCTGCGCAATCGCGGCTGCCGGCCTCTCAAACGGAGGCCTTGCCGGAGATGATCTGATCGTAGATCCAGGCATAGGTCTTCTCCATGCCGTCCCGCAGTTTCACTTCCGGGGCCCAGCCAAACTTTTCCTTGATGAGGGTATTGTCGCTGTTCCGGCCGTTCACGCCTTTCGGCGCGCTGAGATTGTAATTCCGCTTCAGTTTGATGCCCGCGATGTCCTCCACGATGTCGACGAGGCCGTTGATGGTCACGATTTCATCGCTGCCGAGATTGAGTGGCTCCAGCACGTCATTTTCGAGGAACATCTGAGTGCCCTTCAGGCAGTCGTCGATATACATGAAACTGCGGGTCTGATTGCCGTCGCCCCAGATTTCGATCTCATGTTTTCCGCTGAGCTTGGCTTGAATGACCTTGCGGCAAACGGCGGCGGGCGCCTTTTCACGGCCGCCGTCCCAGGTGCCCTCGGGACCGTAGACATTGTGATAGCGGGCCATGCGGGTCGCGAGGCCGAAATCCTCGCGGAAGTGACGGCACATGCGCTCCGTGAAGAGTTTCTCCCAGCCGTAGCCGTCCTCCGGCATGGCAGGATAGGCATCCGCCTCCTTCAACGGCACCACATTGGCATCCCGCTGTTTGTCCGCATTATAGACACAGGCGGAGGATGAATAAAAAAAGCGCTCCGAGCCTGCGTCTTTGGCAGCCTCCAGCATATGCGTGCTGGTGAGAACGCTGAGCATGCACAGCGCCTTGTTGTTCTCGATGAATCCCATGCCGCCCATGTCCGCCGCCAGCATGTAGACATGCTGCATCCCCTCACACGCCGCGCGCGCCGGCTCGAGACGGGACAAATCCGCAGTGACATTTTCCACGCCGTCGTGCACCTGATACCATTCGGAAAGCGGCTTCCGGTCAACGCTCCGGATCTTCTTATAACCGGCCTCTTTCATGCGTGCGACAAGGTGACCGCCGATAAAACCGCCGCCGCCGGCGACGATCACTGATTCACGGGAAATACTCATGGGTGGGTAACGAAGGGTGGTGAGAGGTGATTGAGGAAAGGAATGACGAAATCAGAAATCAGAATGACGAAAAACAAGAAACGGTCACCGGCGTGTCTTTCGACATTCGGATTTTATTCGGATTTCTGGTTTCTGATTTCGTCATTTTTAAAGCATCACAACAGGAACAGTGTCCTTTTGGCTACACCGCCACCGCCATCGGATACCGTTTCAACCCCGTCCACTGGCAAAAGATGCGCCAGAGGAAAAGGGGATTGTTCACAAGATAGCGCTTCCAGAGCCGTTTGGGCTCTTTGGTGAGGCGGTAAAACCATTCCATCCCGGCGCGCTGCATCCAGCGGGGGGCCTGGGGAACGAAACCCGCGTGAAAATCAAAAGCCGCACCCACCCCGAACATGAGGGTGGTATCGAGGAGCGGCAAATACCGCATCATAAAACGCTCCTGCTTGGGCGTGCTGAGGCCGACCCAAACGATGTCCGGCTTTTGAGCCGTCACCATCCGCTGGAGAGCGGCCCGCTCGTCATCATTGAGTTCGCGGAAGGGGGGGCAATAGGTGCCGGTGATCTGCACCCCGGGGAACCTGGCCTCCAATTTCGCCTTGAGCATGTCCGCGACGCCCTCTTTCCCGCCGTAAAAGAAGTGGCGGATGCCGTGCTCCACGCTGCGCTCGAAAATCCGGAGCATCAGGTCCGGCCCGTAGACCCGGTCCATTTGCTTGAATCCCTGTTTCCATCCGCACCACACCATCGGCATCCCGTCGGGAGTGGTGAGAAAGGATTCATTGAGGATTTGCTTAAACTTCGGGTCCTTTTGCGCCTCGCTCACCCCATGCACCCCGGTGACGGTCTCATATCCCTTCCGTTTTTCCCGTACAGCCTCCAGGATCGCCTGCTCAGCCACCTGTAAATTGATGGCGCTGATGCCGCAGCCGAGGACATTCACCCGGGGAATTGGATCCATTCTGGAAATTAGAGCGCTTCATTTAGCATTCAATGAGGGGAACGCAAGGGGCGGCGGGTATTTGGGAGGTTCCATTTTCGGAATGGACCTCCCGCCTGGCTAGGGAGCAGTCTCACGCACCCGGTACATTCGGCTTCCCGCCTGCGCCGGAGGGCTGTCGGTGCGCGGCAGGCCGCGGTCGATCCATTGAGTGCGATTGGAGGCCGCTTTGATCTGAGGCAGGCTGTTTTGCCATGACTGGCCATCGGCAGAGTACTGGACTTGATAACGTTTTCCCGGCGTGGAGGCGAATTCGAGGAGCATTTCACCGCCGGCGAGACGTTTTACCACGTTAATGGCCAGTCCGGTTTCTTCCGGGGCAGCGGTCAAGTCCGGAGGGTTGAGGACGACCTCCGTGGAAAGTTGTGGATTGACCTCCACGGCATTGCGATCCGGTGAATAATATTCAATCACGATGTCCTGCGAGGAATGCGGCTGCATGCCCTGGCGGATGTAGATAACAAAGGAGCCATCCGGCCGGGTCTCGCTCGCGTTGTTGACCTCCACTCCGGCAGGGAGACCCCGGATCACAAGGTTGTAAGCAGGTACCGTTGCGGTGGTATCGTTGGTAATATGGATGGTCTGCTCGCGCAGGCCCGTCTGACGGTTGAGTGTCGTGGTGGCGGTCGCAACACTGCTGACAGGCTCAGGAATGAAGACCTCGCCGGTGATGGGGAAATCAAACACAGTCTCGTCCAGATCATCGCTGGCGATGAGCACGCTGCCGGAATAAGTTCCCACGGAGGTCGTTGTCAGGCTGATCTGCACATTAGCGGATTGAGCGATCCCGATTGTAAATGGGAGCGTTGGCACATTCAGCGCTGAATATCCTGAGGGCACTGTTATTGACGTGACTTTGAGTTCCGCGCTGCCGGTATTGGCGAGGGTGAAGCTCCGGGTCGCCGGCGTGCCCTGCACATTTTTTCCAAAATCCACTTTTGCCGTCTGCCCGTCCGCCAACTCCGGCCCTTCGCGGCTTCCTTCATGCACTGCAATCTCAGGTGTCACCACCAAACCTGTGACAGGAAACACGAAAGAGCTTTCATCTTCATCATTATTGCTGATGGAAACGGTTCCTGCAAATGAGCCAGGGAGCGCGGCGTCGAGAACAACTCTGAAAGTCAGCGAGGCGCCTGGTTCGATGGAAAGGGGTGCCGGGGGTAGATCTGCTACAGAGAAACCAGCGGGAACGGCGACGTCTGCGATGATCAGAACTGCCGTTCCCGCGTTCGAAACGGTGAATGGAAGAGAGGCGGGCACGGTCTGCCGCGTGGTGCCGAAATCGACAGGAGTGGACTGCCCGCTGTTAATTCCCCCGTCGCCGGGGGCCGCGTCTGCGTGTATTTCAATCTCCGGGACCGGAAAATCAAAAACAGCGAGAGTTTCAAACAAACTCGAACTGACATTGTTGGAACCGCAGGCGGCCCGGCCACGGGCGCGGATGGTTCCGTGCGGAGGCAGTGTCAGTGCGGTTCGCTGCCATCCGCCTGAAATGCGCTGACCGGTACCCAGAGTAGTCCACTGTGTTCCATTGAGGGAGAGCTCGAAGGTCACCTGCTCCACCTCCGGCGAGGTCCCGCCCCGCATCCAAACCACACGGGTGCGGTCTGGAATTTCCAGGCTCCGGATGGCGGGATCGTTGTTAAGCCGGGCCAATCGCGTGCGGGCGATACCGTTGGCCGTAGCAAAATTTCCGCCCGCCAGAATCCGGCCATCCTCCTGTAAGGTTAGCGCTCCGACACCTGGTCAAAGCCGCTTCCGGTATTGAAGACGGTAAGGCTCTCCGGCACTCCCGAGGTCAGCAGACGCGTGACTTGATTGCGCGGCAGGTCATTGAAGGTGGTGAATCCTCCTCCCACGATGATTTTGCCGTCCGCCTGCAGCAGGATGCTGCTGAGGCTTCCGTTGGCTCCGGTGCCGGAAGGAAAGGTGGTGCTGCTTTCCAGGCTGCCATCGGTGTTGAGCCGGGCAATGCGATTCCGGGTGCGCCCGTCGATAGTGGTAAAGGCTCCGCCCACGAGAATTTTCCCGTCCGGCTGGACGGCCAGGCAACTTACCTGGGCGTTGGCGCCCGAGCCCGTATTGAAGGCCGCGGTGGTTTCAAGGGTGCCGTTGGAGAGCAGGCGGACGATGCGGCCCCTGGCCTGACCGTTGAAATTACTGAAATCGCCGCCCGCGAGAATCCTGCCGTCCGGCTGGACCGCGAGAGCCGTGATATAGCTGTCAGCTCCGGTTCCCACATTGAAGGTCGAAGAACTTTCGACCGCCCCGCCGGCCTCCAGACGGGCAATATAGTTGCGCGAGTGACCGTCGACCGAATGAAAGTTACCGGCGATCAGGATCTTTCCGTCTGGTTGAATGGCCGAAGCAAACACGACATTTGCGGGACCGGTTCCCGTGGTGAAGGTCGCGCTGCCTTCCACCGACCCGTCAGGAAGCAGGCGTCCGATGAACGGTCTCGCCCTCCCGTTCAATTGATTGAACCGGCCTGCTGCCAGTATTTTTCCGTCCGGCTGCACGATGAGGCTGGAAAGATCGGAACTGGCCCCGCTGCCGATAGCGAAGGTCGAGAGGGGCTCGACGGAACCGTCCGCCAGCAAACGGGCGATGTTGGTGCGGGATTGCCCGTCGATCGTCAGGAAGTCTCCTCCTATAAGGATCTTGCCGTCCGGCTGGACCGCGAGGGCGTTTACAAAAGATCCCGAAACGCCGCCCTGTAAAACAGGCGAGAATGAAACATCCAGGCTGCCTGGGCCAAAGGATGCGATTTCCTCGACGATCCCGGAACTGACTCCATAAATTCCTCCAGCGGTGCGCCCACGGGCCCGGATCTGCCCTGCCGCGGGAAGACTGACCCCGGTCCGTTCCCAGCCTCCCGCGATCCGGGTGCCGGCTCCGAGGCTGCTCCAGACTGTTCCCCCATTCGTGGACAGTTCAAAATTCACGTTCGACGCCTCCGGGGAGGATCCGCCGCGGAGCCACTGCACACGTCCACCCTCCACTGACAAACGATGAGTGGCCGGATCATTGAAGAGGCGCGCCATTCCGTAGCGGGTGGTTCCGTTCACTTTGTCAAAATACCCGCCGATAAGAATTTTGCCATTGGACTGGACGGCGATACTCCGTACTCCGGGCACTTCTCCGCCGCTGACTCCGGTGCCTGTTTGGAAGGTCGCAGTGCTCTCAAGAGAGCCGTTGGGAAGAAGCCGTGCGAGGCCATTCCGTGTTTGTCCGTTCATCTGAGTGAAGCTGCCGCCGACGAGGATTTTCCCGTCTGTCTGGAGCGCGAAGCAGTTCAGGTAATCGTTCGTTCCGGCGCCCGGATCAAAGGTGGCGGTGCTTTCGAGCGTGCCGTCCGGGTTCAGCCGGGCGATGCGGTTTCGGGTTTGCCCCCCGAAGGAGGTGAATTTTCCTCCCGCCAGAATTTTCCCATCGGGCTGCAGCGAGAGGCAGTAGACGATGTCGTTCGCACCCGCTCCTGGATTGAATGTGCCGGTATCTTCAAGCGAGCCGTTGGGAAGAAGACGGGCAATGCGATTGCGGGGCTGGCCATTCACTGAAGTGAAGAGCCCGGCGATGAGGATTTTTCCATCCGGCTGGACGACGATGCTGAAGATGTCACCGTTCGTGCCGGTTCCGGCATTGAACGTCGTCGTGCTCTCCACGGATCCGTTCGCATTCAGACGCACGAGATGATTCCGCTGAGAGAGATTGAAGGTAGTGAAGGTGCCCCCGAGAAGGATTTTTCCGTCCGGCTGCAGGGCGGCGCAGGAGATGGTGTAGTTGGCCCCGTTCCCGATATTGAAGGTCGAGGCGGCCTCCATCGAGCCGTCTGCATTGAGGCGGGCAATTTTGTTCCGTGTCTCCGTGCCGCTGTTTACACCACTGAAATTGCCGGCGACTATCATTTTTCCGTCCGGCTGGTGAACCAGCGCCTCCACCCCGTCGTTGGCGCTGATGTTGTTCGTTTCCAGTGATCCGTCCGGGAAAAGCCGGGCAAGATTGAACTTAAAAGTCCCTCCGACCTCCCGGAAATGGCCTCCGATCCAGATCTTTCCATCCGGCTGTTCGACGAACGAGGTGATACTTCCCGTGCCGATATCCGTCACGGTGGTATTGAAGATTGGATCCAGCGAGCCGGCAGTCTGCGCATGGGCGGAGGTACACTCTCCCAGCAGCATCGCGGCAGCGAAGCAGGTTAGGACTTTCATGGGAGTGA
>DATAIE010000656.1:0-1870 GCA_036262875.1 Verrucomicrobiales bacterium | reverse complement strand
CGGCGCGCTCCTTGGGACTGGTGATCAGTTCCCGCAGGGAGCGCTCATCCGCCACCGGATCGGCGAACCGCGGACGGGTGCCTTTGATAGGGCGCGTGCGGACGCCTCCTCCGCTCAGCTTCAAAAATGACTCCGGTGACGAGGACAGCACCGTGCGCCCGTCCTGGGAAGCGTAGGCTGCATAGGGAGCGGGACTGGCTTCCCGCAAACGGAGGTAGAAAGCAAACGGATCCGCTCCCTGAGGCCATGGCGCGTGGAAACGGTGAGCCAGATTCACCTGATAGATATCGCCGGCCCGGATGTATTCCTGGGCCCGTTCAACCTTTTCGCAGAACGCTTCCTTTGTGGTCTCCGGCAGGAAATCCACTCTTTGCATCACTGGCAGTTCACACGGACGCGCCAGACTGAGCAGGTCGCCGGTTTCAAACCATTCGCCCGACCGGTGCCGGTGAATCACGACCTGACCATAGAGCCCAAAACGGTAGTGGCCATCGTAGTCGACCGTGCCGATCAGGCCATTGAGCGGCAGCCCCCAGTCCACCGAGGCCGCGGAATTACCCGCCAGGGAACCCAGCGCTTCCTCCAGGGGGGCGGGGTCGCTGATGTGTCCGGTCAGCGTTCGCAGCGGGCATGCCGCCATAAGCGATACGGCGCTGTCGCGGTCTGCGTCCGGACAGCGCCCGGAGGTGTCCAGCCACACGAATCCCGGCAAATGCCGGAGTGAGGCGGCGACTTCCTCCGGCGTCTGTGTCAGGGTGCGATGCTGCGGGCGGGCGAGAGTGATCATTTGGAGACCGGGTAACGAGTGACCTGCGCCCGCCGCAGTGCAAGCGGTGTGCGGACGGGAAAAGAAATCTCCGCCCTGCATTGCCCCTTGCGGCTTCCCCTCCGCCAGCGCACCGTCCTCTGCTCAAACCGCTTTCCACCGCATGGCCGACGCTACGCTCACCCACGCCGCCTACGATTCCAAAATCGAGGGGAACATCATTTTCACGCGCCTCGACGCCGCCATCAACTGGATGCGCAAAAACTCCCTTTGGCCGATGCCGATGGGTCTCGCCTGCTGCGCCATCGAACTCATGGCCACAGCCTCCAGCCGCTACGACATTTCCCGTTTTGGCGCCGAAGTGATGCGGTTCTCCCCCCGGCAGGCCGACGTGATGATCGTCGCCGGCACCGTTACTTATAAGATGGCGCTCGCCGTGAAACGCATCTGGGACCAGATGCCCGAGCCCAAGTGGTGCATCGCCATGGGGGCCTGCGCCAGCAGCGGTGGCATGTATCGCAGCTATGCCGTCCTCCAGGGCGTAGACCGCATTATCCCCGTGGACGTTTACATTTCCGGCTGCCCTCCGCGCCCGGAAGCCCTGCTCGAGGGCCTCATGCGCCTCCAGCGGAAGATCGATACCGAGCAGTCTTTTGTGGCCCAGAAGAGAGAACTGATTGATTCGCTCAAGGCGTAGTGTCAGGAGAGTGGTCGCGAGTGCCTGATTCCCAAGGTCTCCATTTGCTTCTCCGGCGCGGATGAGGACTGGTCAGGCAGATGGGCCGCTCACATTTCCAAATCCTCCTCTTCCTTGCCGCCGTGCTGCTGCTGGGGGCTGTGCTGGCACCGCCGCTGTTTTGGGGAGGAAAATGGCTCTCGGGGATGATCGTGGGTTTCAAACAGTCGCACACGCCGGTCATCGGGTGGATCGGGAGGAAGCTGGCATCGCACCAGTTTGGAAGTTACTATGACCGGGCGTTTCTCATTTCCGCGCTGGGTCTGCTGTGGCCGTTCCTCAAATGGATGCGCCTCTCGGGCGACCGGCTGGGGCTGGAGAAAAATCCTCTGCGGGCGCGGGATGCCTTCACGGGGTTTTTCATCGCG
>DATAIE010000655.1:0-2525 GCA_036262875.1 Verrucomicrobiales bacterium | reverse complement strand
AGCATCACGTGCTCACTTTTGTGAAGGCGCAAAAGGACCGTTACTGTCTTTTCGCAGGCCCTGTATTGAAGGATACAGACCGGGAGTTTGAAGGCGTGGATGATGCCGGCGCCACGCGGGCGAAGATTCCGCAACGGTTCTGGAAGGTGGTCTGCGCGTTGAAAAACGGGAAACTCCAGGTCTTTGCCTTCATCCTGAAACAGGTGCTGTCCGGCGTGAAGTTTGAAGATGAAGTCTTCGAGCCGCCAATCGGGTGGGAGGAGGAGCGGATCACTCTCAAGGACCTCGAGAAGGAAACGGGACTTCTGAAATTCCCCAAAGTGTATCACGATGCGGATCAGGGCACCGGGGCCTGAAAGCGCGTGGCCGGTAAGGGGAACTTTCCGGTTTCCCCGCGTCCATTCACTGCCATGCGTGACGGTTCATGGAAATTCAGGCAGGCCGGCTTTACATCATCGCGACTCCGATCGGGAACCTCGGTGATATCACGGAACGGGCGCGTGCCTGCCTCTCGGCGGTGGATACGGTGGCGTGTGAGGACACCCGGCATTCCGGGATTTTGCTGCAACACCTGGGGCTGCGAAAGTCACTCCTGAGCGTGCATGAGCACAATGAGGCTTCGCGTTCCGCGCAGTTGATCGGGGAACTCCAGCAGGGCCGGACGGTGGCTTACATTTCAGATGCCGGCATGCCCGGAGTGTCCGATCCCGGGCAGCGGCTGGTGAATGCGTGCATCCGCGCGGGGATCACAGTGGAGGTGCTGCCGGGGCCGAGTGCGGTGACCACCGCGCTCATCGGGAGTGGATTTCCAGCGGATGCGTTTTTCTTCGGCGGGTTCCTGCCGGTGAAGAGCGGCCAGCGGGAGCGGGCGCTCACGCGGGCGCTGGAGCGGGAGGAAACGACCGTTTTCTTCGAGAGCCCCCACCGCATCGACGGCACGCTGGAACTGCTGGCGCGGCTGTCTCCGGACCGCCGGATCTGTGTGGCGCGGGAGTTGACGAAAAAATTTGAAGAGTACCGCCGCGGCCTGGCGGCGGAAATTCACGCCCACTATGTGAAGCATCCGGCGAAGGGCGAAATATGCCTCGTGATCTCCGGCAGCGATCTGCCGAAGTGGGCGCAGACTGCGGCCGAACAACCATGACTGCTCCGACTGCCTCCGCCCGCATCTTCAAACTTTGCATCGGCCTCTTTCTTATGGCCGCAGGGCTCGCCGTAACCGCGCTGCTGTTCATCCCCTACAACCGGGCGATGGAGACGCGGGCGTGGACGGAGACACCGTGCACGATCACGGAGAGCCGGATGGAGGAGTATCGCATCAGCGAACTGGCGGAACCGGTGGCCAGGGTCTTTATCAAGTATCACTACACATTCGATAACAAGGCATACACAGGCACCCGCTATCAGCGGGTGACGTTTGCCGGCGGAGACGAAGAAGGCGTGACGAAGAGAACACCGCATTTCGATCAGGCGGAAAAGCTGGTGGAGAAATACCCGGTGGGAATGACCACCGTATGCCGGGTGAATCCCGCCGCTCCATCGGAGGCCGTCCTGGAGCATCACACCAAAGCCGCTATTTACACCCTCTGGTGGCCGATGATTTTTGCAGTGGGCGGCGGCGGCATTGTTTGGTCGTCGCTCCGGCGCAAAAAGAAGCCGCTGCCCGGGACAGGCAGCGGCTCACAGGTGAACCCGTAATTTCAGGGAGCGGACTCGATGCCCACCCGGAGGTAGTCGCGATTGTCCGCAGAGACGGGTCCGGGAGTTCTGAAGGTGCGGTAAGTCCACCCGGCATCGAGAGCGGGCATGCCGGCGGAGAGTGCCGGGGTCACCTCATCGACATCGAGAGTCCACGTGCTGAGGTCATCCGAACCCTGCACATGATAACGCACGCCCGATCCTGAGCCGGTCAGTTCCGTGGCACCGGAGAAGGCGATGCCGGAACGCACGGGGAGCGTCAGGGTGAAGACGCTGGAGCCGCTCACGGTCGCGATGGCGGCTCGCAGTTTACCGGAGGCGATACCGGATTTTGGATCTCCGTTCAGGGCGAATTCGGAGAGGTTATTGGCACCGTCGCCATCGGGATCGGCGTTCCGGTCGGCGTCCGGACCGGTGAGCCCGTGGAGAGCGGCCCAGTCCGCGTAGGCATTTCCGGCGATGACTTTGATTTTTCCGTCGGTGGAGAACGAGGACGTATCCCAACTGAGGCCCGCTCCCAGCACTGCGGCGGAGAAGTCGAAGGTGGTCGAGCCGCTGATGGCGGAGGCGTCCGCGAGATCGAAGGAATCACCCGCCACCGGCGTGTATCCGGAAAGCGTGACCGCGATGCCGCCGCTGGCAGTCAGCGTGCCGGTGACGACGACCTTGTCATTCGTGGCCGCGCCGGTGATTTCAGCGGCGTAGGTCGATCCGGCGGCGAGGGTGAGCGTGGATCCGAAGTTGAGTGTGCCCACACTGGCTCCCGGTGAGAGTGTGCCGCCACTGGTGACACTGGCCGCCGCGGCCAGCGTGCCGTTGCCACTCAG
>DATAIE010000654.1:0-7430 GCA_036262875.1 Verrucomicrobiales bacterium | reverse complement strand
ATTCCGGTTTGCGGATCAAGGGTCAGCCCCGGGGGAAGGTTGTCCCAGTACACTTCCCACAAAACGGCCGGCTGTTTGGTCGCGAACCGGTAATTGACCGGCTCCCCGGCCAGCACCTGAAGATAGGGGGACTCCATCAGCGATGGTATGTTGTCCCCGGCCTGGCCGACACAGTCCAGCAGCGCTTTGCCCGGAGCGTTCCCCGTTTGTTTATAGTTCCATCGAACGGTGTGGGATCCTTCCGGAATGACGACGGAGGCATGCGACCATCGCCCGGCGTCCGAGGGTGGACAGGACGCCTTTACCGTTCCGTCCAGGGTGCAGGTGAGAGTGTTCGGAGCCGTGGTTTGGAGTGACCAGAGGAAATCGATCGTGTCCGGTCCTGTCACGGTGGTTTCGATCCAGGAGTCTCCGGCTTTCGACAGCGCCGGTGATTTCGCTCCGTCCGTTTCGTCCAGGCAATCGGCACCGGTTGTATGGGAAACCCACGGCGTCCCCTCTGGAGAGCTGGCCGAAGTAAAATTCAGATTCAGATCATCCAGCGCCACTTGTAGCGGTGTATAGGCCTCTGCCTGCCGCGCTGACACCAGCAGCAGTACGAGCAACTTCAGAGAGAGGCGTCGCAAAAACATGAGGATTGGATGAGCACATGCATCGGGAATTTCCCGATACGGGGCAGGACAATACCTATTTCCTGCCGCGAGGTCAATCATTCCGGGATCATTTCTGAAACACTTTGACCATGTGACGGTTAACGAAATCTCAAGTATTCCACGTCTGCAAAAATGAAGGCACATTTCCCATTGCCATGCGTTCTTATTCCCGGGAGGGTGGCTCTTCGGACCATCCCCCTTTCCGGGCTGGCGAACGCGATCGCTTGAATCCGGTGCGGCCTCCCAGACCGCTGCCCGGCTCCGCCGCTGCCACAGCGGTTTTTCAGCAGCCGGGGCGTACTCCGCTCAGGTTTGTTCGCTCCGTACCGGGTGTCTGCGGCCTCATTCCCTTCCCTTTTCCATCCCATGATCACCATTAAGAAAGTCTCCAAATCCTTCGGTGGCCAGGCACTTTTCTCGAACGCCTCCCTTCAGATCAATGCCGGTGAACGGGTCGCTCTGGTCGGCCAAAACGGCTCCGGGAAAACGACGCTCTTCAACATGATCCTCCGGAAGGAGGAGCCGGATTCCGGCGAGATCATTCGGGATGAGTGGTCCGTCACCGGCTACCTGCCTCAACAGTCGGACCCCACCGGCAACGAGACGGTCATGGAGGTGGCCACCGGCCGGGCCGGCGAAATCGAAGGTCTCCTGAAGCGGCTCGGCGAACTGGAGGAGGAGGGCCTGGTGAATGACCCCGAGTATTTTGAAGTGCAGAGCAAGTACGACCAGCTCCAGGACCCCAGCCTCGAAGCGAAAGCCAAAAAGATGCTCCGCGGACTGGGCTATAAGGAGAAGGACTTTGACCGTCCCGTGCGCGAAATGAGCGGCGGCTGGATCATGCGCGCCCACCTCGCCCGGCTCCTCGCCATGCAACCGGACCTCCTGATGCTGGACGAGCCCACCAACCACCTCGACCTCCAGTCTCTCCTGTGGTTTCAGGAATATCTAAAATCCTATCCGGGCGCCATCCTCATGATTTCCCACGACCGGGAATTCATGGACGCTATTGTGGGCAAAATTTACAATATCAGCGACCAGCGGATCACCGGCTACACGGGCAACTACAGCCGGTTCCTCGTCCAGCAGGAGGAGAACTTCAAACGTCAGGCCGCGGCCTTTAAGAACCAGCAAAAGGAAATCAAGGCCCTGGAGGATTTCATCGCCCGCTTCCTTTCCGTAGCCTCCAAGGCCGCTCAGGCGCAGAGCAAGGTCAAACAGTTGGAGAAAATGGAGCGGATCGAAAAACCAATCCTGCCCAAAAAGCCCTTCCGATTCCAGATTCCGCAGCCGGAGCGCTCGGGCCAGCGGGTGATCTCGCTGGAGGGCGTGCACATGGCCTACGGCGATCATGTCGTTTATGATCACCTCGATCTCACGGTCGAACGCGGGGAGCGCACCGTGCTGGTGGGCCCCAACGGAGCGGGGAAATCCACGCTGCTCAAGATTCTCGCCGGCGTGCTGGACTTTCAGGAGGGCACCCGGAACCTGGGGCACAATCCCCGCATCGGCTACTTCAGCCAGCACCGCACCGATACACTCGATCCCAACAAGTCTGTGCTGGAAGAGGTGCTCAGCGCCTCTCCCACGATCAAGGAGGACGAGGCCCGGGGTATTCTGGGATCATTCCTTTTCAAGAAGGAGAACGTGTTCAAGAAAACCTCCGTCCTCAGCGGTGGTGAGAAGAGCCGGCTGAACCTCATCAAGTTCCTCGTCGATCCGCCAAACCTCCTCCTCATGGACGAGCCGACGACCCACCTTGACATCCTCACCGTGGAAAGCCTCATCCTGGCGCTGTCGAGCTACGAAGGCACCCTGGTTTTCATTTCCCACGATGTTCACTTCATCCGCAAACTCGCGACGAAGGTGCTGCACGTGGTGGACGGCGGAGTGAATCCCTATCCGGGCGGGTATGACTACTACCTGGAGAAGACCGGCGGCCTGCTGAACGAGCGGGCGGCCCTTACGGCGTCCTAACAGAAGGACCGGCGGCGGTTATTTCTTTGCGGGTGTGGAGGGAGCGGTTGAGACGCTGTAGGTGAACGGCTTCGCCGGCTGTTTCCCCAGCAGTTGGAGATCGAACCACTCCGTCATCCGCGCGGTGTCTTCACCCATTTCCTGCCAGCCTCCATGGCCGGCCCCCTGACGGATGAGCACTTCACACTTCGCGCCTGCCTCTCCGCACCGCTTGAAGAAACGGTGCGCCTGAGAAACATGCACCTGCGCGTCCGCATCTCCATGCACGATGTACACAGGAGGCTGGTTCCTGTTCACCCAATAGATGGGGGACACTTCGCGGCCGAGCTTCTCCCGCCCTTCCGGTGTGGCGGCCTTCGGGCCAAAAGCACCCGCGTATTCCTTTAGCCGGCCGATCCCCACCGCATTATCGCCGTCTTCGAACCAGTTCAGATAATCCGTCGGTGCATAAAAACACGCGACCGCCTGCACTGCGCTGCTTTGCCGGTCAACGGGGTCGGCGGCTCCGGGATCGCCAGGACCGCCGCGCGTGGCCAGCATGAGACTGAGATGCCCACCGGCACTGCTGCCGGTCACGCCAAGCTTATTGGGATCCACCCCGTATTGCGCTGCGTTTGCGCGGATGAAACGCACGGCACGATTCAGATCCGCCACGATTTCCTCCACCTGAAAGCGGGGCTGCGATCCGTGAACAACCACGAAGGTGGTGTAGCCCGCTTTGGGCCAGCCTCCGTCGCTGATGCCCTGATGGCTCGACTTCCAGCCGCCGCTGATGATCTTGATGACGCCGGCTCCATTCGGTTTAGCGGGCTTAAAAACATCCATGGTCAATGCCACGCCGTCATGTTTGGCATAGATGACATCGCGGATGCGCGTCTGCTCCTGCGCGTGCACTGCGGTGAGCGGGATGAAAAGGGCGGCAAGAACTGTTAGAAATATTAGTCTCATGGGATTGCAGGCACTCCTCCAGCCAGCCTCAGAGAAACGACAGCATTTCCCGCCTCCGGGAAATTGAAGCCTTTTCCCGTTGCGCTGCCGTATGCCGGAAAAAGCTTCAGGAAAGGGTTTCTTCATGCGAAGCGCTGCCCCATTCCCGGAGAGCACCTGCCCCCTTCTCTCTTGCCCCCTTCTCTCTTGCCCCTTTTTCTCCGCAAGCGCTGAAAGCGCTGAAAGCGCGAAACAACGGAGCCCAGGGCCAGCCTGCGAAGCAGGCGCAGCCCTATGGTTATGCGGGACATCCAGGCCATGTTTACACTCGTGAACAATGGAGTAACCGGTTGATGTTTAATGTTTTGCGGACGGTCAGCCCGTCCAGGTCCCGATGCGTCTGTTCTACCACTCGTCAAGAAACGCCGGCAGTTGTTGTGGCGCAGAATCGCGCAGGTGGCGCCGCATGAAATAAAACCAGGGGCGGTCGTAAAAATCATTTCGCGGTATGCTTTGCCCTGCCAGGAAACGCCCCAGGATGTAGGCGGGCCGGTGATAGGCGGCCGGATAGATCTTTGGGCCGTCCGGGTCAGTTGATCCCAAAAACCCGAACGCCAGGGGCATCAGGGCATAAATACCCATCGTGAGCCAGGCAGTAGTTTTGCAGTGTAATCGCATATCAGAAATGTCAGGGGCTGTCGGAACCTTAGACAGGAAGAAGTCCCCGTATTTGTTCCAAAAGCCCGGACGGCTTGCTGTAGCGGCGCTCAGCGGCCATGGCGGCGCGCAGCGCTTGATCGCAGATCGCTACTTTGAGGGTTGTAGCGATAGAGCGCACGACCGCTTCCGGTTCTTCCAACAGACCCTCGTAGGTGACAAGCAGCGGCTCGATCCCGTTCCGCGCAAAAAAACGCCGGAAGAGCGTTTCTTCGTTGGCCACGTGTTCGATGGCGGCCAGGAGGCCCGCTTGAGAAGGCGCATCAATGGGCGGCGGAGGTTCTCCGGGGCCAAAGGTCCCCGTCAGTTGCGAACAGTAAAGGGACACGGACTGATCAAGCAGAGACTCCCTTATGATCATCACCCACAGGCAGGAAGGTGAGAACAACAAGTGGTGAACGTCTGCGAGACCCGACATCCACGCCCACTCCAATTTGGCCGCGAATACATTGTTTCGCGATCGGCGGCGAATCAGGCAGGTGACGTATTCCTCCAGCGTGACCGTTCCATAGCGGTCCACCAGAAGGCTCGCGAAGTGAGGCTGAAAATACTCGAACGGCACCCCCACTCCACAGGCCTTCAACAAACGAAGCAGCATGTGGGACCCTGCCCGGGGGGCGCTGCAAATCATTAGCCTCCGGGTGGAACATTCCGAAGATTCAATATCGAGCGACTCATCAAGGAAGTTTTCCCAGTCAATCATTTTGCGTTGGAGCACAGTGCGTGAAGGAGCACGGTTTGGAGATAGACAGGGAACCATCCAGACGGACGGGAAGCGGGACGGTTACAACGAAACGAAGAATTTCTACAAATTTGAGATTTACTTTGAATTTCTCGCAGACACTTGGTTAACAAAATTGTTGCTGCATTAAAGATTGCGCCCAATGCCGCCGTGCCCAACATTAAGTTCTGGTATGAATAATGGGGACCTTAAACACTGCACGGTTTGCGGGGCAGTTCTTGGTGGAAGACCCAAGCGGGGCGGTCCGCGCCGCCTCACGTGCAATGATACGTGTCGTCAGCGGCGGAAACGCTCCCTGCAAACGGTTCGTACCGTGCCGCCTGCGGAACGCGTGCGAAAAATCATCCACCGTCACGCCACAAGGAATGGGAAACGGGAAGCGATCCCAATACGACACGAAGGTTCCTGAAGCTGGCGCTCGGCCCCCAGGGTGGGGAGCAGTTGCCCAAAGGAACGTCGCGGGGCTGCGCCGCTGCGCTCGCTTGCCCCGGGCTTTGTTGCCGCCTTTCAGGACTTCGAATCGTTACCACGCGCGTCAGCAGGAGCACAAGGGGGGACACCTGCATTTCGAAAATTCCTTTTGGCAATCACTCTACGCGGGCAGTTTCAAGATAAATGAAGCCCCCTGCCGCCAGGTGCGGTCGATCTCCAGCGTGCCGCGCAGTTCCACCGCCAGACGCCGGCAGAGCGCAAGGCCGAGCCCCACGCCCGGTTTTGAATGCGCCGCTTCCCTGGCGCTTTTGTGGAAAGGCAGGAACAGCTTCTTCTCTTCGTTCCGGTCGATCCCCGGCCCATGGTCGCGCACGGCAAAGCACACGCGGCGCCGGTCCCGTGAGACGACCAGTTCCACGGAACCGGGCACGCCGTCACGGCGACCGTATTTGCAAGCGTTGTCCACCAGATTGCAGAGAATCTGTTCCACGGCGCCGGCGTCCGTTCGCAGCGCCAGCGCAGTCACATCAGGTGCGACGCTAACGGCAAAATCCATGCCCGCCATGAGCGCCCGCTGATTCAGTCGCGGCTCGATCCGGTGAAGAAGGTCACTGACGGGCACGGCACAGGCGGCGGCAGGCCCCTTGCCGCGCTCGATGCGCGAATACGACAACACATTCTCCACAAGGTGACCGAGCCGGTCCGCTTCGCCGGTGAGTGTTTCGAGATACTGCTGCTTTTTGGATTCCTCCTTCACCATGCCGTCGGCCAGCATTTCAGAGTAGAGTTTGAAGGTGGCCAGCGGCGTGCGCAGTTCATGAGTGACACTGGAAACGAAGGAGGCGCGGCGCTCGCTCAGGGCCATCATCCCCCGGAGCACGAGGGCCACGGCGGCGACCGCGAGCAGCACACAAAGCCACGCGATTCCGAGGGAGACCTTGAGCGGAGTCCAGAAGGCCAGCGGCGCAAAGGTGACTGCGCCTGGAATGAGCTGCACGGGCAGCGAGGCGAGCAGGTGCGCCCCCGGCGGCGCATTCTCCGGGGCAGGAACGATCTGCGCCTCGGGGAAACGGTCCTGCACCACAGAAACAAATTCAGAGCGCAGTTTGTCCCAGTCCAGCCAGGCCCCCTGAATCCACTCACGGTCCCCGGTGGAAACACGGCGGGTCAGGATGAGTGCCCCGCCGAGCCAAAACGGATGGAAGTCGCTCATCGCAGGAGTGGCGGAGGTGCCCGAGGCGGGAGCAGCCGCTGCAGGGGCAGGTGCGGGCACCGTTTCCTTCAGGAGGGCTTTGTCTGCGGGTTTCGAGTAGACCTTTTTGCTGTTCTCTTCAATCGTGTTAGCGCTGCTGATGCGGCGTGAGGCAGCCTTTTCCGTGCCGGATTTCACAATCCCCGCCCGCGCCTGCGCCTCGTCGGCGTTGAACTCCGATTGCTGAGCCTGGGCCTGTTCCGGCTTCCAGTTCACCGCCTGCTGCGCGTAGCCGTTGATCGGTGATTGGATCTGCTGCTCGCTGCGATTGTCGAGTTTCCCCTGCCGGCTCTGAACGGGCGGCTCGGGGGGAGGCGAGGGAAGCGGTGAGTTGATGATCTGTTCGTTGTTCCCCCAGACCCATGCGCGGTTGCCCGTCAAACGCGGCGGCACTTTCAAAGTCGCCAGCAGGGACTTCTTTTTGTCTGTAGTTACCCCTTTATCGAGAATACCGGTCAGCTTTGCCAGTTGCAGCTTGTTTTCAGCGACCGCCGGCTCCGGCAGCACCCCCACCATCTGACACATCGCGAGATCCCTGCCCTGCGGCACCTGCGGAGAGCGAATCGCCCCGGAGGCATCCATTTCAAAGTGAAGAAGCACATCCTCCGGCGGTGCACGCAGGACGCTGGAGAGGCTCAACAGATCGCCGGGGTTCACCGTCGAGTTCGTCTTGTTGTCCACCATCCCCTCAGGCACCGCAAACGGCCGGTACTGCTCTGCGGGCCGTGAG
>DATAIE010000653.1:0-2808 GCA_036262875.1 Verrucomicrobiales bacterium | reverse complement strand
TGCTGCTCCAGCGCACGGAGGCAGCCGGTGTTTCCCAGGGAATTTCGAACTCGGGATTCGCTGCCGCCTGGCGGCAGGGGTTGATCACGAACGTTCTCAATCCGAAGGTCGCGCTCTTTTTCCTCGCATTCGTGCCGCAATTCATCTCCGCGGACAGCGACGCAAAATTCAGCGCCTTTATCGTGCTCGGCCTTTCTTTCGTCACCACCGGCACCCTCTGGTGTCTTTGCCTTGCATGGTTTTCTTCGATGCTCAGCGATCGCCTCCGCAAAAGCAGTTCCTTTTCCAGTGTTCTCAACCGTGCAGCCGGCGCTCTCTTCGTCGGTCTTGGCGTTCGACTCGCGGCTACGAAATGAACCATCCCCGCTGACGCCGCATGCTTTCGTTTTCCACCTGCTGGAACAGCAGCCGCCATACTGACGGAGAAGCCGTCGTGGATGAAATCCTCTCCATGGGTTTTGATACCATTGAGATCAGCCACGGCTTGAAGGTCTCACTGCTGCCGGGAATCCGGAAGGCCTTTGCCGAAGGACGGGTAAAGGTGAGCGGCGTGCATAATTTCTGTCCTTCGCCGGTGGAGGTGATGATCGACGCGCCGGACTGTTACGAGTTCACGAGCCACCGTCCCTACGACCGGGACCGTGCGCTTTCGCTCACGATCAAGACGCTGGAATACGCGGCGGAGTTCTCATCGAAATACGCCGTCCTGCACCTCGGCACCGTCCCGATGAAGAAGATCAGCAAGGAAATGACCCGCATGGTGGAGGACGGTCTGCAGAACACGCCCGGCTACGTCCGGAAAAAGATCAAACTGGTAAAGGTCCGCGAAGCGCTGAGCCGGCACTACTGTGGAAGGGCGCGGGCAGCCCTCGCGAAGATCGCAGAGGCGGCGGAAAAAGCGGGCGTACCGGTGGCGGTGGAGAGCCGCAGCAGCTACGAGCAGGTGCCCACCGAGCGGGAAATGACTGCCATCATGCAGGAATTCACCGCGCCGTGGGTCGGCTACTGGCACGATTTTGGCCATGTCCAGCTCAAGGCAAATCTGGGACTGCTCGATCATTACGAATGGCTCTCCAGCATCGCTCACCGGCTCATCGGCTGCCATCTCCACGATGTCGTTTGGCCGGCGCGGGACCACCGCGTTCCCTTCCGCGGCAGCGTGGACTACGACCGGTTGCTGCCGTTGATACCACCGGAAAGGCCCCTGATCTGGGAGCTGAGCCCCAGCCAGAAGAAAGAGGATATCGTAACCGCGCTGGAAATCTGGCGAGCCAAATACCCTGCATGGAGTTAGATCCGCCCGTTCCCAAAATATCCCTAATCCGGCAACTGGTTCACTTTCTCCGCGCGAACGATTTCCGGACCATTCTCGAGGCACTGCACAGCAGGGACGTGCATCCGGTGATCCAGTTTTTCAAGTATGCGGTCTGCGGGGTTTGCGCGCTGGTGGTGCATACCGGTATCTTCTTTCTTCTCGCGAGATTTTTCCTGCCGGCCCTCGAATCCAACGTTTCCGATCCGAACGTGAGAGCCAACCATGCGCTCATCAACAGCGGCATCGCCCTTCTCTTTTCCAACACCACCGCTTACTGGTTGAATCACAAATGGGTGTTCACGCCCGGACGCTATTCGCTCTGGAAGGAATACCTGCTCTTTACCGCCGTCAATGCCCCCGGCGTCCTGAGCGGAGCTGGCGTGCAGGACTGGCTCATCCGGAGATTTGCATGGCCTGCGTGGGCTGCATTTGCAGGTTTCGTGGCACCGAATTTGATGATCAATTTCACACTGCGAAAGCTGTTTATCTTTAAGAAGTGATTCCACCACCGGAGCGCTGCTCCGCCCCCCCGGCAAATGGAGCCTTGCACGATACGAAGCGGCATGGAAGGCTGTGTAATGACTGATGCTGAAAAGGCCCGGTTAAAGGAGCATGCGGAGCGCTGGAAACGCACCGGGCCACTCCTGGAGGCGCAGCGTGAAGAAGACGTGCGGCAAAGCGACACGTTGACCGCCTTTGCTTTTTTTGCCGGTATGCCGCTGCATAATCTCAGAAATTTCCCGCCTCTGCCAACCTCGGGGCTGGTGGAACAACAACGATGGTTCCGGAAGATCGCACAGGATGAATGAACTGGTGTCTGCGGCGGCGGCATTGCAGAGTCTGATGGAACAGCAGCAATGGAATTTCTGTTTCATCGGAGGCTTGGTTGTACAGGCGTGGAGCGAACCCCGTCTCACCAGAGATGTGGACCTTACCCTTCTGACGGGGTTCGGCGGTGAAGAAAAATACATTGATACTTTGCTCGCACATTACACACCCCGGAGGTCTGATGCGAGACAGTTCGCCCTGATGAACCGGGTGCTGCTGCTGAAGAACGAAAACGGGCTGGGAATCGACATCGCGCTCGGTGCCCTGCCGTTCGAAGTGAGCGCCGTAAGACGTGCCCGGATGGTGGAGGCATTTCCCGGAGTAAAGCTCCGCTTTTGTTCTCCCGAAGATCTCGTCGTTATGAAAGCCTTCGCTGGCCGGGATCAGGACTGGACGGATGTCAGGATGACGATCGTACGATGCGGAGTTCAGAATCTCGACTGGGCCTATATTCGCGAGCAATTGACACCCCTCGCCGAAGCAAAAGAGGAGCCGGAGATCATGGAGCGGCTGGAGGCACTCCGGCAGCGCTATACACCGGCGTAATCATCGCGTCCCGGCGATGCCCGGGAAGGGCTATTTTTCCATTGCCCCTCCTGTAGGGTCCCGTTACTTAACGGAGATTAATCACATCCGGATTCCGGATCGCCGCACCCTCATGTCTT
>DATAIE010000652.1:0-2105 GCA_036262875.1 Verrucomicrobiales bacterium | reverse complement strand
CGGGAAGCGGGCGATGAACGTGTAGAATGAATATTCCAGGCAGGAGGATGCCTGGCCACGCTGACCGGAGTTTTCAGGAGGAGGGGGGGCGGCGAGCGCCGTCTCCAGCGCTGCATGGCAGGCGGAAAGAGGATCAGCTTTTGCCCACGACGTATAGGCAGTTCTGAGGCTGCCCGTTTTTTTTTCGGCCCATGCCAGTGCCGCCGCCGGATCACTCGCCACCCAATTCTGAAGGAGTGGTTCCGTATTTTTGAGTTCTGCAACTTCGAAGGCCTGGGCGCAGGCAGGCGCGTCCCGCGCCGCCCACGCGGCAATGCAGGTATCCACCACCGGTGGAGGAATCGTCCAGGTGTCGCCGCTGGCTTTTGCGGCAGCGAGCGCTGCGGCAGGATCTTTCTCCACCCATGCGAGAAACAGGCCCGGCAGCGAAACTATCTGCTCGTTGCTGTTCCGTTTGACCCATGCAGTGACTTCCTCCCATACGCGTGCCGGGTCTTCGCTCGCGGCCCGATACCACAGCAATTGGTGGGCGAACGGGTCAAACAGGTAGACACCTTTATAGCTGTTCACGTCAGCGAGCGCGCGGCGCAGAGCTTCCGCGGGAGTCAGTTTTAGAATCGCATCCTCAATCCTCGTCCGTTCCGAGAGACTCTTTTTCCTCTCCAGGTTCAGGTCTTCGAAAATCACCTCACTCAGCGCTGGCGATGCCGTTCTGACGACTGGCGGTGGTCCCGGGGACTTTGCAGAATGCTTCCGCGGTGGGGAGGGGCGCAGGGCGGCCCCGGTCACCAGCCCGGCCAAAAGGCCTGACAGTGGCAGCAACCATCGAATGACCGGGGATACATTCATGGGAGGAGCTTCTTTTTGGATTCCGGTGGAATATCCGCGGTTTGCAGCCAGGCCTGCGCTGCCTTGCGGTCTTTCGACAGCCAGCGCTGCGCCACTTCCTGAAGCGTTTCGCGGATGGCGCTGTTCCACGGAATTTCCTTCACAAGCTCTATAGCCGCCGCCGGATCTTTGGCGGAAACTGCATCAGCCAGTCCGGTGAGTGCTCCCCACTGTTGCGGCGAACGCTCCGGCAGTGTCTCGACCCACGCGCGTACCGCCGCTTCATCTGCGCGGGCCCATTTGCCTGCGAGCAGAGCGGTGGAGGACATTGCGTCTCTGCCGCTGAGGGAAAGACAGGCCGGCGCGAGAAGAGCGCAATCCGCGGCAGGAGGAGGAGGCGCATTCCCGGCGAACCAGAAATTCCCGAGGACCTTGGATCCTGACAACAGTCGATCGATGAGATAGCGGCGCACCCCCGCGGACTGAATGCGCGGCAGCAGCGGGGCCAATTCCGCAGCGCTGAGCGCACTGAGTTGGCACTCCGCAACATGACGCCAGATATCGTCGAGACCTTTGCCGTCCGGCAGGGTATTCAGAAGCCGGACAGTGAGGAGAGGATCATCTCCACTTATTCCCTGGAAGACTGCACGCACGGTATCCGGGATGGCCCCGCCGAAGTCGGTGGACCGGCTGGCTGTGAGCGCCGCTTCAGGTGCCAGCGCGGCCCACCGTTCAAAGAAGGCCGAGGCCACCCGCCGGGTATCCGTGTTCCAGCGCAGTGTGCGCAGCACTGCCAGCACCGGCGCCACCGCTTCCTCCGGCATCGCCGCGCACGCCACCCGCAGACGCACGACGATGGCTGGATCGTTTCCGGCGGGTTCCAGAGTGCGGAGGTCCGCCAGCATCGTTGCGAGATCGAACGTGCTTTCCGCCAGGGACACCGCTCCCGTGGAATGCGGGATGGCTGTTTTTCGCCGGGGTGCATTGTCGCCGCCGTCTGAAGCAGCGACGGGAAGCAGCCAATAGCCCCCTATCAGGCCCGCAGTTAAGCACGCTGCGCTGCTGATCCACACCCCCGCGGCGCCGCAGCAGGTCTGATGCTGTTTCGTGCGGGCAACCTCGCGCAGGTTGATTTTTGTTAGAACAGCGGCTGCCGGCGCGCGGGAGGAAACGGCTCCTGACAGCAATGCCGTCAGCGCCGTGAGGGGGACCGCCACGCCGCGCCGCCGCAGCACATTTGCCAGCCGCTCAAGAGCGGGTCCGAGAGCCATGCGCGC
>DATAIE010000651.1:0-2501 GCA_036262875.1 Verrucomicrobiales bacterium | reverse complement strand
TCCTCGCCAAGCTTCCTGCAATTCTTGAGCGTATTCCATTTTTCAGAAACACCCTTCTCTGGAACCCTGCGACGCAGCCCGCACCGGCAATGTCCAGTGGCAGGAAACGCATGACGCTGGATCCTCTGGTGCGCCACCTCGGAGGGATGATCGTTCTGATGAGTGTGGCTATGGGGTGTTTTGCCGTTGGTCATTTCAGCGATCCACGGCAGGTCTGGCTGGTGCGCCTTGGGAGCCTGCTGATGTTTGGGCTTGGCATGGTGGGGGTGTTCGGCGGGCGGCGGTGGGCCGTGGAATATGATGACTTTGGATTGAAATGGATGTCGGAGTTTGGGCGTCTCACCGTCTTTGCGTGGGAGGATATCCTGTCCGTGGAATACCGGCAGGATTGGAAACTGAAGCTGACGCGTGGCCGGAAAGTAAGCCTTACGGGCTATGCCGTTGGCGCGCAGGAATTCCTTTGGAAGCTGCAAGCCCGGACTGGCCTCAAGGTGCCAAACCTGTTCCCTGCATTCAGAACTTGAGCCGGGGTATTCTTTGTGCCGGACTCGCATAGCAGACTCTTGATTGATGGCCGCCGCAGGCTCTGGAGTGCTGCAAGGATTGCAGCTTTGCAGAGAGAGCGTCCGTCCTTTCAAAGGAGTTCCGATTGCCCCCGGAGGAAAACGATCTTTCGCGGACGTAAGCCGCCTCCCGAGAGCTGCAATGCTTGCAGCAATCCAAAGCCTGCGGCGGTTATGCTTCGGAAACGTCTAATTCTTCCGAACCCGTTCGGAGTGCCCTCACCCTTTTTCCTCTAACTCCCTCAGCCGTTTTTCGAAGAATTGCCGTTCCGGTTCCAGGCGGGTAAGGGAGAGGGCGCGCTGGTAGGAGGTGCGGGCGTCCGCTTTCCGGCCCAGCCGGCGGCACAAGTCCGCCCGGGCGGAATGCGCGAGGTGATAGTCCGTCAGTTCACCGCGTGCAAAGAGGGCATCGATCAGCGCCAGCCCGGCCTCCGGTCCATCGCGCATCGCCACAGCCACGGCGCGATTCAATTCCACGACGGGCGATGGCTCCGTCCGCGCGAGGACGGTGTAGAGCGCCACGATCTGCGGCCAGTCGGTGGCCGCCGCGTCCCGCGCCTCGGAATGCACTGCCGCGATCGCGCCTTGCAATGTGTAGGGGCCGAACCGCCGGGAGGACAGCGCATGCTCCACCAGAGCCACGCCTTCTGCGATCATCTCCTGATTCCACCGCGAGCGGTCCTGGTGTTCCAGGAGGATGAGTTCTCCCGCGGGCGATGTCCTCGCGGCCCGGCGGGATTCCTGTAAGAGCATGAGCGCGAGCAGGCCCATGACCTCCGGCTCCGGCAGCAGTGCCAGCAGCAGTCGTCCGAGCCGGATGGCTTCCGCCGAAAGGTCCGCGCGCGTGAGCGAGGCGCCGGATGACGCGGCGTAGCCCTCATTGAACACCAGATAGACCACCTGCAGCACCGTATCCAGGCGGGCGGGCAGTTCCTCCGCCGCCGGCACTTGATAGGGAATGCGCGCCTCGCGTATCTTTGCCTTCGCCCGCACGATGCGCTGGGCGAGCGTGGGCGCGGCGGTGAGAAACGCGCGGGCGATTTCCTCCGTGGTGAGACCGCACACCTCGCGCAGTGTGAGCGCCACGCGGCCCTCCGGCGGCAGGGCAGGGTGGCAGCAGGTGAAGATGAGCCGCAGCGTGTCGTCGGCGATTTCCCCGTCCTCTCCTAACGCTTCGTCGCCGCCTGTGCTCTCCAGTTGTGCCGCGACCTTTTCCTGCGACGCATCGAACCTCGCCCGCCGCCGCAGGGCATCGATGGCTTTGAAACGACCAGTTGTCACCAGCCACGCGCGCGGATTGGAAGGCACGCCATCCTGCGGCCAGCGCTCCAGCGCCGCGGCAAAGGCATCATGCACCGCGTCCTCCGCCAAATCGAAATCGCCGAGCAGCCGGATGAGCGTGGCACGAATGCGCCCGGACTCCCCGCGGTAGACGGCATCCAGATTTTCCCGCACCTGTTCGACTGTGGCTTCCGGCATGCGGGGGATAAGAGAGGTATGCGCGGCCCGTGCAACCTCTGATAAGGCGGGAGCGCAGGGGCGGGATTGGCCCGCAGGAAAATGACTCTCACTTCTGCCGGCTCACGATCGCGTTGATCCAGATGGGAGCGAAGGGGGAGGTGCAGCCTTTGGAGACGGGGTAGTCGCGATAGATTCCCAGCTTTTCACCGATGGCGAGGGCGCGCTTGCGGAGTTTCGGGTGGTGGATGCCGGTCTCGGCGAGGGAGAAGTTCATGGTCCATTGGATTTCGGAAGGAGCGGTGCCCATTTCGGATTCGATGCGGTCCAGCAGGGCCGGGAGGTCGAGGCCGGCGGGGCTTTTGGCGATGCGCTCGGCGGTGAGGCTCCAGCCGGCGCGGGCGGGCAGCGGATCGCTCGTCGTCATCCATGCCTGGCGCATGGCCTCTTTGTCAGGGTGCTCTTTGATCACATAGGAGA
>DATAIE010000650.1:0-5739 GCA_036262875.1 Verrucomicrobiales bacterium | reverse complement strand
CCTGGAAGAGGCTGGCCTGGGTGGTATTGCCGTTTTCGCCACCGCCGCCGCCACCCAGCATGATGAGGCGCTCGGGGACGAGCGGCTGCTGGCTGGTGGTGAGTTTGTCCGTGATCTCGCGGAGGGCGTAGAGGCGCGGGTCGCCGAGGGCGGCGACTTTTTGCTCGCTGACGCGGGCCTCGGCCTCACCGATCTGGGCGATGCGGGCGGCCTCGCCTTCACCGAGCAGGCGCGCGGCGCGGCTCTGGCCTTCGGCGAGGGTGACCTCGCGTTTGGCCATGTTCTGGGCTTCCGCGAGCTGGGCGGCACCGCGGTTGGAGGAAATCTCGATCTCCACCTTCGTGGCGGTGAGGTGCGTCTGGCGCTCGGCTTCGGCCTGGGCGTGATTGAGTTCCTTCAAGCGCACGGCGGCCTCCTGCTGTTTGGCAAACGTCTCGCGCTGCTCGTCGGCGAGACGCCTCATGCGCAACTGATCGAACAACGCCTCGATGGGGTCCTCCCCTCCGCGACTGAGCTTGCGCACATCGGATTCCGGGCGGCCGATGAGCACGGCCACGCAGTTGATATCGTATTCCGAAAAACGCCGTCCCAGCTCTGTGGTCGCACGTTTTTGAATGTCCTCGCGGTGCGTGAGCAGGTCCAGCATGTTGGACGACTGCGCCACGTCGCGGAAGTAAGCGGTGAGGATCGGGTCCAGCGTCTGACTGATCAGTCTGCGCACGTCACCAAAGCGCTGCACCACACGCGGAGCCTTTTCGTAGTCGATGTGCAGCACCAGCGAAAGCGGCAGCAGCGGCTCATACGCATCCGCCGTGATGATGGGAATGCTGGCGAGCGATTCGTCATAGCGGTGGCTCTCCGTCTGGCCGCTGATCCAGCGCAGCACAAAGTTCACCGTGGGCACGAGTTCCACCTTCAGCGCATAGGGATTCAGCGCATACTTGCCGGGCGTGAGCGCATCGCGCCACACGCCGCGGTGGCCGGTGCTCACTTGCTCCCCGTAGCGGAACTGCGAGCCCGTCACGTCTTCGCCGGCCTGTCCGTAGTAGCTGATGACCACGCCGACATAACCGATAGGGATCAGCGTCTTGGGCCGCAGTTCCACCGTGGCAAACCAGCGGTTGATGAAATACGTGCCGTCCGTCAGTACCTGCAACTGACGTCCCCGCCGGCCGCCGAGCGTGAGGAACTGCTCAGGATCCTGGAAGTAGTTGTGACCCGCTCCATGTTCATCCCCGCCCGCCTGAGGCGCGATGAATTCGCCCGGCTGCAGCGTGGGGCCATCGTGCACAGTGATGACGCCGATGTTGTCCTGCGGGGTGAGGCTGCTGTCCGGGAGATGCACTTCGTCGCCATCCTGGGGCTTCACCACCAGCGTGGTGCTGCGGCCCGTGGAGCCCACCCGCACGGGACAGAATCCTCCCGCCACACTCAGCTCATTCTGCCAGGAATGAAGCTGCACGCACTCGCTTTTCGGCAGCGGCCCGGCATACACCGCCTGCTCCGTGATGACGACGAAGAGAGCGGTATTGATGGCATACGTGCCCTCGCGCAGGATGCCGCGCTGGCGTCCGCGCTGGCCGCTGTTGTTGATGAAGGCCGCGGCATCCTGGAAGGAATTGCACGGCGCCGTGCTGCCCAGCGTCTGCTCCGGCGGCAGCGGGCGGCCATCGCGGGCGTAGACATACCCGATGCGGCCCTCACCCACCGTCACGAGCGGGACCTTGTGCACGCTGAACTTCCAGAACGGATAGCCCAGGTGCAGGCCGCCGCGCAGCAGCTTGGCCTGGTAGCCGGCCTCACCGTTCAGCGCGATGATGCGGCCCTCCGCGAGCGAGCCGCTCTGCGACCACAGTTTTTCGATGATGCCCACGCTGCGGTGCGGGATGTAGCGGGCGCCGAGCACGAGCCATGTGATGAGCCATGCCGCGAGCAGCGCAGCCACGACGATTCCAGTCCAGAACAGAACGTCCCAGATCATAGTGTATTACCTCCTGTATTTTGATGTGTGTGTCTGATGCGGTCGCGCCTCGCCTGCGGGGCTTGTGCGCGTCCGGTATTCTCTGAAGGGGAAGGCCTCTGGCCGCCTCCCCTCCCTCAGTCTTTTTCACAGAAGGATGAGCGCGTTCCGAAATGTCTCCCGGTGTGGGCAGGCGAGGTTAGCTGTCGGGCTGAGGCCACCGTGGTGCCCCTGACGCCGCAGGCGTCATGCGCCCCGAGTCCGGCCGGCAAATGAGCCGGCCCTGACGGGTTTTGGGAATTTTTGGGTCCCCCGCTGTCCCGGCGGCGAAGCCGGAACATTAAGCTGACAAAGAACTGACTAACTAATGCACGGATTTTGCCGTTTGCAAACCGCTGCGCTGCAAGTGCCTGAGGATGAGGCTCATATTTACAACGCGGGGTGCGGAAATGTTGTTAGTAAAATCTGAAGTCGTCGATTCCCCGGGGCTGCGCACGCTTGACACTGGCGGCGCTTCCCGCATGCTGCTTGACCCATGAAGGCGGACCTGCCGAAAAAACTCACCATCGGGATGTTTCTCCTTGGCGGAGCGGTCCTGGGCTGGGGTTCGTGGATCCGCGATGATCGCCATACGAGCTCGGTGTTTCCCGCTTTCCTGTATCTCGCGATGGGCCTGCATGCGCTGCTGCCGGAGAAAAGGGAGAACGGTGCCGCGAGCGGAACGCGCCGTTTGGCAACGGCTGCCATCATGCTGGGCTGGGCGGGATGGGCCATTGTGATTGGCTCATTTAGTTTGGCGGCCTTCTTTCTCATCGTGATGCTCTGGCTCGCCATTGAACACCTTTGGTCGCGCCGGACAAAACGGCTTCCCCTTGAAACAAACCCGCAGTGACCATGCGGACCGTGGGGCGGCAGTTCGGTGCAGCCTTGTCAGGAAATCCTGACCATCGGTAAGACCGGGTAAGACCAGGTATGACCGCCGGAAAGTGGCAGGGAGACGGGGCTTTGTTATCATCACCGCCGCCCGGGTCTTTCCATCCGGGTTTATCGAAAAGTACCCAAAACCATGCAATTTGAATTCTTCGACCCCGCGAAAGCCAACCCTGCCGCCTTCCAGAGGGCTGTCGCTGCTGCCCAGGCCCTCATGGCGGATTCTGAAATCCCCGAGGACCCCGACCCCGGTTTGCCCGGCCTCCCCGCCCGCAGACCCCGCGCGCCGCTCACGCTCCGCAGCATCGATGAAATCCTCGCTTACACCCACTCGCCGGGCGATCTCCTCCTCTCGAACGGGTACGTGGAGCGCGGCGAGTGCACCGCCATCTGCGGAATGGGCGGCGTGGGAAAGAGCAGGCTTGTGATGCAGCTCGCCATGATGCACCGCGCCGGGCTCCCTTTCCTGGGATGGGAGACGCGCTCGCCGCAGCTGCGCTGGCTCTTCCTCCAGACCGAGAACGGCAGCCGCCGCCTCAAGCACGACCTCGCCGCCATGCTGGGAGGCTTCACTGCGGATCAGCAGGAAGCCATTAAAAACGGCATCCTCCTGCACACCGTGGAGGGCGAGGACGACGGCAATCTCCTCCTCAACGATCCCGAAAACCAGATGCGCGCCATCGAGGCCGTGCGCACCAGCGGCGCGGATATCGTGGTCTGGGACCCGCTGCGCGACTGCACCAGCGACGACCTCAACAAGGACATGGTCATGAACGAAACCTCCCGCACCGTCCGCGCCATTACCCGCTCCGGCGATCCGCGCCGCACCTGTCTCGTCATCCACCACGCCGGCGAGGGGAAGACCGGCATCGCCAAAGCCATCGGCTACGACCGCGGCGCCTTTGGCCGCAATTCCAAGACCCTCAAAACCTGGGCCCGCGCCCAGTTCAACATCGCCCCCGCCACCCCGGACGACAACACGCAAATCCTCATCGCCTCCGGCAAGTGCAACAACTTCGAGGAATTCTCGCCCGTCTGCGCCCGACTGGACCCGGATACAATGTTATACAACCTCGTGGAGGACTTCGACTTCGAGGCCTGGCGCGATTCTCTCTCCGTCGAGACGCGGGAGAAGCCGACCACGGCCCGGCTCATCGACATCATCGGCGACGCCGGGGGCGGACTGGAAAAATACGAAGCCATCTCTCGCATGCAGACTGCCGGCATCGGTCGCCACACGGCCCGCGCCCTCATCGCGCAGGCCCTTGCCGACGGTGAGATCGAGGAAACGGAACACAAACGCCCCGGCATCCGAAACGCCATTTACCTCACGCTCAACACGTGACGAGGACTCATGCGATCCATCCGTCCGTCCAAAACCCTATGGTTTCGGACGGACGGACGGATGTCTCGCGGGGGAAGATCAAAGGGATAGGGCATCAAGGACGGGCTGATCCTGTGGAAGTGGAATGGCATCACAATACCAGCGCAAAAAGGCATCTGCGGCTTCCTCCACCGTCAATTCCTCAGGAAGCCGAACGGCTGCTCTAAGCGCATCGTCGATCCAATCGGTGCGGGATGGGAGTTTTCTTTTGATCGTATCCAGAAATTGAAGGCGTTTGTCCATCCTTTGGGGGGCGGTTTGAAAACCGGTTTTTCTGCGGGAGTAAAATTTTTTTTGTTATGTGCCCGGATTCCAGAGTTCCCTGAGCACTTCCACTTCTTTGCGAAAGACAGCGAAACTCGGCGAAGCAGCGGTCAAAGCTTCGAGATCGCCGGTGTCTGCGGCGGCGAAGAAGTGACTGTCCGGGTCCAGCTTCAGGCGTTTACGACTGGCCTCGCTCTCGTCCTTCAACTGTGGAGGCGGTTCCTTGCCGTAGTATTCCCGCGCGATCGCGCTGTTCGTCTCGGAAAAGGGAGGCAGGCTCTCCTCGCGCCGCGCCGGATCGAGCAGCAGGAGCAGCCAACTCTCGATCATCTCCACCGGCATGGCGATCACGGCCTGCACTTTGCGCTCGGCCGGGTCGGTACCCAGCTTCTCCGCTACCATGGATTGCAGTTGAGGATAGCGCGGTTCTTTCTTGCGGTCGTGGCCGGGCAGCGGTCTGGGATACTCCCGCCCGCCGGGATGCCCGGGAGCCCGGTCATTGTCCATCGCAATGAGGATCGCAATCTCCTGAGAAGTTTCCAGATGGGAATACTTGCTCAGCGCCAGGCGTGCGAGGCGGAATACGGTTTTCCAGTTGGCACCCGGGACGTAACGGTATTCTTCGTTGCCACTGGTGTTTCGCTGGAAGGTGAGCCCCGTCAGCTTCTCACAAATCCGTTCATAGAACAACTCGTCCCGCTCCCCTTCGGCGAGAATATGGAGGAAGGGACTCATTCAGGCGCGGACGCGAGAATTAATGCTCCGGGGCGTTCCTCCCAGAAGACCACTGAACCACAGTTCACCCAGAGGCAGTTCCTCCACGTCGCCGTCCGTATCATGCAGTTCCTTGATGCGGGTTGTCAGGGGGATAAGCTTACTCTCTCCGTTTTCCTTCTCCACCAGCACCACGGCCTCCTTGTCATCCCGGAAGTAGTTGACCAGATAAGGATTGTGAGTGGTGGCGATGACGTTGATGTCGTGATCCTCCGCAATCCGTCGAATGAGCGGGGCCATGTATTCAAACAGGCGCGGATGCAGCCCGCGGTCAATGTCTTCAAGGAGGACAATGGGAGGCGGATTTTCCTGATGCAGGATGGTCAGCAGGCAAAGAATGAGGCGTGTGCCCTCGGAAAGCTCCGTGGCAGGCAGGGGCGTCTTTAGTCCACGCTCACGGACTTGGATTTGTTTGGTATCTCCAAGT
>DATAIE010000649.1:0-8383 GCA_036262875.1 Verrucomicrobiales bacterium | reverse complement strand
CTGCCGGAACTTCAGATCGTTCGCGTTTCCGGCGATCACCTCGTCCTGTTCGATGAGCCCTGGGCCGCCGGCCTCTCGGAAAAACTCCGTGTGGAACTCGCCTCGCTGCGTGCCACTCTGTCAGTTCCATGAGATCGCTGCCCCCGGCTGTGTTCTGCACACAGTGGCGGGACAATGAGATCGCTGTCTTCGCCACCGCCGGTCCATCGGCGGTGAGCCTGGAGGATGCGGTCGCCATTCTCTCCCCGGAGGAAAACGCGCGCGCCGCGCGGTTTCATTTTGAGGAGGACCGGGAACGCTGGACCCGCAGCCGTGCGCTTCTTCGGCTGTGGCTGGCCCTCAGGCTGGAGGTCAGCCCGGAGTCACTCGTCTTTGAAACGGGCAGTCACGGAAAACTCTCGCTGCGGGCGCATCCGCGCTGTCATTTCAATCTCTCTCATTCCGGCAGCCTCGTGGCTTTGGCCGCGGGGCCTGAGCCGGTGGGCATCGACATCGAGCACTGCCGGGACCTTCCGTTCGCCTCACTGGCCACTCATGCATTCCGTCCGGAGGAAATCGCGGCGATCCAATCCTCCGTGGATCCCGGCGGGTTGTTCTATCAGCTTTGGACGGCGAAGGAGGCGGTGATGAAGTGCACCGGCCAGGGCATGTCTCTCCCGCCCGCGGATATCGATATTTCGATGAAGGACAGCGTTCCCTCCTCCGCTTCGTGCTCCGGCGGCCGGCGGTATGCGCTGCTTTCGCTCACGCTTCCCGGCGGCTACTCTTTGGCGGCGGCGGTCTTTGCGGGCCCCTGAGAGAGGGTATCATCCTCCCTCTTGCGGGCCGGCATGATGGCGCAGGCTCCTTTGCACCCGAAAACCCGGCTCAGCAGATGGCGGTTCCGGCTGATCCAGCGATAGGCGATTTCCGCCAGATAAATGATCCCCGGAAACCAGAGGATCAGAGCGAAGGGAATCGCGAGCGGCATCCGCATTCCGATAAAGCGAATGCATCTCGCCCCGCGGTAAATTTTCCCGCTTTTGGATACACAGTGAATGGCCTCCAGCAAATCCTCCCGCGCGATCCCCGGCGCAATTTCCGCCGCGCGCGGATCGGCGATCGGAATCAGCGTGACGGTGTTGAACCAGTCGAGCCACGTGATGACCTTCATCTGGAAAGTGCAAAGCGAGCAGTCCCCGTCATAGAGGACGGTGTTGGAGGCAGGCTTTTGTTTCATGCTCCACCCTCCACCTGTCCGGGGACCGGCGCAATGCCGGAACGGCCATCCCCAAAGGCCAGCGGGTAGTCCGGTGCGCCCGGTTTGCAGGGCCGGTCCAGGTCCGGCAGCGGCCACGGTCCGGGGCAGGGCAGCGGATGATCCGGTGCGAAACTCCGGCGGAGCCAGGTGATTTCGAGCGCGGACGGCACGGCGGTGCCGGGGATCAGCGGCGCATAGTTATTCCCATGGACGTGAGCCACGAGGAAATCCGGGTCCAGCATGGCCGCAATGTTTTGCAGGTCCGTCCACCGCTTGCCGAGATCATGGAATTCCACGGTCATGCAGAGAACGGCGTCGAGAAATCCACCGGGCGCGCTCAGGATTTCGTATTCACCGCCTTCGATGTCCATTTTGAAGAACACGTCGGGGGTTTTGCCGGAATCATGGTATTTCTCGAGAAGTTGCCCGGGGGTAATGCTTCCTGCGCCCGGGTCCTTTCTGAGCATCAGCCGCAGGAAGGTGTGACGGCGGAAGAATTCCAGAAACCGGGGAATTTTTGACCCGTAGCGGAATTTCCTTCCGGCTTTGGCAAATTGCAGCGTGAGCAGAGACCCCAGCCCGTGCAGCGCCCGGCTGGCGGCCTTCCGGTAGAGCAGCCGCAGACCGGCGGTGCCGTCCACTCCCACGATGCGCACTGCGGGATTCCGCGCGGCGAAATCCTCCTCGAAAGACCAGTCGTCATTGATGCCGATGCCGAGCAGGAGGCGCGTTTTTTCCACCGCCGCCGCGGGCACCACATAGCCACCGTCCTCGTCCCGGCCCACGCGGAGGAGCGTTCCCGCCGTGAAAGGCTGGAGAAAACGAAGGTCAAAGGGATCGGGCATGGGCAGTTGTTTATCAGTGCGGGAAGGGGGCGAAAGGGACAAAAACGACGAAATGCTGGAAACCCGGATTCTTTTCGTGCCGCTGCCGCGTTCTTCGGAGGAGACGACCGTGAAATTCCCGGTTCCGGAATGCAAAACATCCCCCTTGCTCGCGTATAGCCTCCCTGCACCTCTTTTTCCGCTTTCGCATGAGTCCCTCTGCAAAATCCTCCTTTCGACGCCCCGTCACCGGCGCGGTATGCGCTGCCCTGCTGACGGCTGCCGCCGCGAAAGCTGCTCCTTTATCCTACAATAAGGACATCCGCCCCATTCTGTTCGACAACTGCTTCAGTTGCCACGGGCCGGATTCCGCTTCGCGAAAGGCCGGCCTGCGGCTCGACAAGTTTGAGGAAGCGACCCGGCCCAACAAGGACGGCATCACTGCCATCACCCCGGGGAATCTGGAGAAGAGTTCTGTCGTCGCGCGCATCACGACGAAGGATGCGGATGACCTCATGCCGCCGCCCGAGTCGCACAAGGAACTGAAAGCGGAGCAGATCGCCACGCTCCGGCGCTGGATTGCGGAGGGAGCGAAATACGAGCCGCACTGGTCTTTCATCCCGCCGGTGCGTTCGGCGGTGCCGGCGGTCACCGATCCGGCCTGGTCGAAGAATCCCATCGATGCCTTTTTGTTCAAAGAGATGACCGCTGCGGGTCTTGCCCCGAATCCCGAGGCTGACCGCCGCACGCTGGCCCGCCGGGCGGGACTTGACCTCACCGGCCTCCCGCCGGAGCCCGCACTGGTGGAGGCCTTCGTCAATGACGCCGCACCAGGTGCCTGGGAGCGCCTGCTCGACAAGCTCATGGCCTCGCCCCATTACGGCGAGCACCGCGCGCGCTACTGGCTGGATGGCGCCCGCTATGCGGACACCAGCGGCATTCATTTCGATAACTACCGCGAAATCTGGCACTACCGCCAATGGGTCATCGAGGCCTTCAACCGCAACCAGCCCTTCGATCAGTTCACCATCGAACAGCTCGCGGGCGATTTGCTCCCGAATCACACGCTCGATCAGGAAATCGCCTCCGGATTCAACCGCTGCAATATCACTACGAATGAAGGTGGTGCCATTCCGGAGGAATACGTGGTCCTCTACGCCCGCGACCGCACGGAGACGACGAGCCAGGTTTTCATGGGCCTCACCACCGGTTGTGCGGTGTGCCACGATCACAAATTCGATCCCATCTCGCAGAAGGACTTCTATTCGCTGAGCGCCTTCTTCAACAACACCACGCAGGCTGCGATGGACGGCAATGTGAAGGACACGCCTCCGGTGGTGTTCGTTCCCGATGACAAGGACCGCCCCCGGTGGAATGCCCTCCAGACAGAGATCGCGTCCGCGAAGTCGGCAGTCGAGGCCCGTCGCGGCGGAGCGCGTCCGGAGTTCGATAAATGGCTGGCCACGGCGACGCCGGAGATTTTCAAAAATGCCGTTTCTTCGAAGGACCTGCAAATTCACGCCCCGCTCGATGAGCCGGGCGGAGAGAGCGTCCTCGTGACCACCCCTGCGGGACAGGCACCGGTGACCTGCAGCAGCGGGGCAGGGGCCATGGAGGGAGTGGTAGCCGCGAAGGCGTTCAAGGTCGGACCTGGAAAAACAGTGGCCGTGCCTCAGCCGGACGGCTTTGAGTTCAACAAGCCGTTCAGCTACGGCGCGTGGGTGAAACTTCCCGCGGGCAACCTGACGGGAGCCGTCATGGCCCGCATGGAGGAAGGCCCGCGCTACCGCGGCTGGGATCTCTGGATTCAGGGCGGACGTCCGGGAACTCACATCATCAGCACATGGCAGCAGGATGCGATCAAGGTCGTCGGCAAAAAGGCGATCAAGCCCAACGAATGGCATCACGTTTTCGTGACTTATGACGGTTCCGGAAAAGCCGCCGGAGTGAAAGTCTATCTCGACGGGGAAGTGCAGGGGACGGACAACGAAGCGGACAATCTCAAAGGTTCCATTCAGAACACGCTGCCGTTGAAGTTCGGCCAGCGGGATAAGAGTTCGCGTCTGGAAAACATCGGTCTTCAGGACATCCGGCTCTACAGCCGCCTCCTGAATTCCGGTGAAGTTGCCGCCCTTCCGAATACCCAAAAGTTTGGCGGCATCCTCGCCAAGGCTCCCGACAAACGGACGGACGCGGAAAAGAATGTCCTCCTCGACTGGTGGCTGCCTAACAACGATCAGCCCTGGAAAGAGGCGACCGCCAAAGTCGCCGCTCTTGAACAGGAGCAGGGTGCTATCAAGCAGCGCGGCGCGGTGACGCACGTGATGCATGAGAAGGCGGACAAGCCCATGGCTTACATCCTCGCCCGCGGGGAATACGATAAACGGAAGGACAAGGTCACGCCGGAGACGCCTTCCAGCCTGCCGAAGATGCCGGACGATTTGCCCCGCAACCGCCTCGGCCTTGCGAAGTGGCTCCTGCGTCCGGAGCACCCGCTCACGGCCCGCGTCACGGTGAACCGCCTGTGGCAGGAACTCTTCGGCACGGGGCTGGTGAGAACGGCGGGAGACTTTGGCATCAGTGGAGAACTGCCCAGCCATCCGGAGCTTCTCGACTGGATGGCCGTGGAGTTCCGCGAGGGCGGCTGGGATGTGAAGAAATTCCTGAAACTGGTGATGACCTCCGCCGCCTACCGGCAGTCTGCCGCGGTGCCAAAGGAGAAGTATTCCAAAGACCCGGCCAACCGCCTGCTTGCCCGCGGTCCCCGCTTCCGCATGGATGCGGAAATGGTGCGCGACTACGCGCTCTCCGCCAGCGGCATCCTGACGGAGCGCATCGGCGGTGCGAGCGTGCGCCCCTATCAGCCGGACGGCATCTGGGAGGCCGTGGCCATGCCGGAAAGCAATACCCGCCACTACAAACGGGACACAGGAGATGCCCTCTATCGCCGGAGCATGTATACGCTGTGGAAGCGCGCCGCCCCCCCCGCCAGCATGGACATCTTCAACGCTCCGGCCCGCGAGACCTGCATCGTTCGCCGCGAGCGCACGAACACTCCGCTTCAGGCGCTGGTGACGCTCAATGACGTGCAATTCGTCGAGGCTGCCCGTTTTCTCGCCGCCCGCACCTTGAAGGAGGGCGGAGCCACCGCGGAGACCCGTCTCGACTTCATGGCCCGCCGTATTCTCTGCCGTCCGCTCGTGGCGGAGGAGTTGGCCATTCTCTCAGCCAGCCACACCGAACTCGCCGCTCACTATAAGGAGAAGCCCGCCGATGCAAAGGCCCTCCTCACCGAAGGCGAATTCAAAGCCGATCCCGCCCTCGATGCCGCGGACCTCGCCGCATGGACGATGGTGGCCAATCAGTTGCTGAATCTGGACGAGGTGTTGAATAAGTAGGGGGTCATCCCCGGGGGATAGGTCCTGTACGACCTATTCGCCCGATAGGACCTGTTCTCCTCCTACTCCACATCCTCCTCCGGATGAAAATCCGCGGCGTGGTAGGAACTCCTCACCAGCGGCCCGGAGGCCACATGGCGGAATCCTTTTCGCTCCGCCATCTCCTTCAAAAAGGCGAAGCGGTCCGGGTGCAGGTATTCCACCACCGGCAGGTGCTTCTCTGAAGGGCGCAGGTACTGACCCATGGTGAGCACCGTCACGCCGGAGTCGCGCAGGTCATCCATTGCCTGAAAAATCTCCGTCTCTGTCTCACCGAGGCCCAGCATGATGCCGCTCTTCGTGGCGACTTTTTCCACTGCCAGCTCTTTCGCGCGCTTCAGCACGGCGAGACTGCGGTGATACATCGCGCGGCTCCGGACCAGCGGCGTGAGACGTTCCACCGTTTCCAGGTTGTGATTGAAAATGTGCGGGCGGGCAGCCATCACCACTTCCAGTGCGTCATCCTTGCCGTTGAAGTCGGGCACGAGGATTTCGATCACGATGCCCGGATTCTCCTTGCGCACGGCTTCGATGGTTTGGGCGAAGTGGAGGGCCCCGCCGTCCTGGAGGTCATCCCGCGCCACGGCAGTGATGACCACATGCTTCAGTTTCATCCGTTTCGTTGCCGTTGCCACGCGGGTGGGCTCGTCCGCTTCCAGCGCGAAGGGTTTGGCCGTCTTCACGGCGCAGAATCCGCAGGCCCGCGTGCAGCGGTCACCGGCGATCATAAAGGTAGCCGTCCCCTGGCTCCAGCACTCCCAGCGGTTCGGGCACTGGGCCTCTTCGCACACGGTGTGCAGCTTCAGGTCGGAGATCAGTCCCTTGGTGGACCAGAATACCGGATTGCTCGGCAGGCGGACTTTGATCCAGGAGGGCTTCTTGTCCTGGTGCAGCGACGGATCGATCTTAGGGGTCATGTCCGCTCCAGTTTGGAGCCCTTGCGGACGAATGCAAGGAAGCGCGCGAAACCGTCGATATCCGGTCTGGAAAATTCTTCACCTCTCCGTAATATCGCTCCCATGCGCTTTCCGACCCGCCTGTTTCCTGTCCTCGCTGTCGCCTCCCTGGCTGGCTGTGCCGGCCCCAAAGACCCCGATGGGGAACTCCCGGCGGTGCCCACTCTTACTGAGACCGCGCCGGTGCCCACTGTATCCGGCGCTTCGGAGCGGTTTCTGATCCGCGATAAACAGCAGCGCATTCGTGTCGACGGGCGGATTCGCAGCGGTCATATGGACGGCCCCTGGGTTTATTATGATTCCAAAGGAGAGAAGCTCGCCCTGATCAATTATCACATCGACCAGCGGCACGGGCCTGCGCAGTTGTTTTTTGTCACGGCGGATGGTCCCGCCGTGGGGCGCGTGCGGATGATCGGCAGCTATGCCGATGGATCGCCGAATGGAATGATCACCAGCAACTGGCCGGGCGGCACGAAAAAACTGGAGCGGGATTTCGATCACGGCATCCTCCAGGGGGCCCGCGGGTGGACGGAGAAAAACGTCCGTCTGAGCGACGGCGCCGCCATGAAGGCTGCCATCGACGAGAGCAAAATGGAGGATGACCTGCTCGCTGAGCTGGAGAATTTCGTGCAGCTCCAACTGCGGAAAAAGGGGACGACTTCCAAGGACCGGGTCCCGGAGACAGAGCTGGAGCCTCCCCGGATCAACACCGCGCCGCCTGCTCCCTATCCCGGCGGCACCTCTCCGCTTTCCAATTAGTTCGTGCTTCGCCTCTCATGATTACCGTCGCTCCTCCCGACCGCGGTGCGGTGGATATGCACGTGCATCTTGTCGGCAACGGACTGAGCGGCAGCGGCTGCTGGCTTCGTCCGGGGTTTCTGCATCGCTTCATGGCCGACTGGATGCTTCGGCAGATCGGACTGGATGTTTCATGGCGCGCTCCGGAATTTGACGCGGCTTACGTGGAACTCGTCGCCCGGCTCGTGCGGGAGAGTCCGCTTTCCCATGCAGTGCTGCTTGGCCATGAGGAAGTCTATGACTCCTCCGGGACAAAGCTGAAGTTCGGTTCCTTTCACATCCCTAACGATTATCTTTTCGCCGTTTGCCGCGAACACCCGCAACTCCTTCCCGCCGTCTCGATCCATCCTGCCCGTGCCGACGCGATGGAGGAACTGGAGCGCTGCCTGGAAGCCGGGGCGGTGATGCTCAAGTTTTTGCCCAACTGCCACAACATCGATACACGCCTCCCGCAGTATCGCCGTTTCTGGGAGCGCATGGCTTCCGCCCGCCTCCCGCTCCTGGCTCACACCGGCGGTGAGCACACCGTTCCTCAGATCGACAAATCCCTCGCCGATCCAGCCACTCTGACCGGCGCTCTCGACTGCGGCGTCAACGTCATCGCCGCACACTGCGCCACCAAAAGCGGCCTGACCGATCCCAACTACATCCCCGTCCTCGTCGAAATGATGGGACGCTACCCAAACCTCCACGCCGATCTCAGCGCCCTCAATCTTCCCCTCCGCAGCGCCGGCCTCAAGTTCATGCTGGCCCATCCGGAACTCCACGACCGCCTCTTCCACGGCAGCGACTTTCCCGTACCCGTTCAACCGTTTTGGGCAAAGCTGCGGAAGATCATTACCTCCGCCAATGCCAAACAAAGCAAAGGGATGAAAAATCTGATCGCCCGGGATTTTTATCTGAAAAAGGTCATGACCTTTCCTGACAGAGTCTTTACGGGAGTGTGGGATCTGCTGAGAGTCGCATAAAGCGATTGGCTAAAGCGGTTTAAATTGAATGGTAGCCCACCGCACCGCTGCGCTCTTCAGGCCCAACGGGCCGCTCCATCCCAGCCTGGGGCAACGCCCCAGGTTCCGATCCGAAAAAATCATGAGGGCTGAAAGCCCGATTTATCAGGCCGGGACGAAC
>DATAIE010000648.1:0-1693 GCA_036262875.1 Verrucomicrobiales bacterium | reverse complement strand
TTACCGGCAGCCGGGGCCGGATGGGACAGGCCGTCGCCGCCTGTGCCGCTGCCGATTCCGAAGTCACTGCGGAACGTCTCATCGACGCCGGGGATGATCTCGAATCCAATCTCGCCCCCTGCGATGCGGTCGTCGATTTCTCCTTCCATGGATTTACCTCACAACTGGTCGAGGCCTGCGTGGCGCAAAATAAACTTCTCGTCATTGGAACGACGGGACTCGACGCGGCGACGGAGGCCCTGATCCGTCAAGCCTCCCAGCGGATTCCCATCGTGTTCGCCCCGAACTTCAGTGTGGGCGTGAACACCCTGTTCTGGCTCACGCGGAAAGCCGCGGAAATTCTCGGCCCTGACTTCGATCTGGAAGTGGTGGAAATGCACCATAACAAAAAAATCGATTCCCCGAGCGGCACGGCGCGGCGGCTCGCGGAGATTCTCTGCGAAGTGGAGAATCTCAGCTACGGTGCCGATATGAGGCACGGACGGTTTGGCAATGTGGGAGCGCGAACGAAGCGTGAAATCGGCATGCATGCCGTGCGCGGCGGAGATGTGGTGGGAGACCATACCGTCATCTACGCGGCTCAGGGCGAGCGGGTGGAACTGACACACAAAGCCTCCAGCCGCGTGACATTTGCGCAGGGAGCCGTGCGGGCCGCAAAATGGCTGCGCGGAAAATCCCCCGGACTCTACGATATGGAGGATGTGCTGGAACTCCGCGGACGCTGACCCCCTCCGCAGTGCTTCAATCAATGGAATGCGGGATCGCACTGGGCTCGAATGCGGGTGATCGTGCTGCCAGCCTGGCGGCGGCAGTAGCGGCCCTGCGGCAACTGGACCCTGCCGTGGAGATCTCTCCGGTGTACGAAACCGCTCCGGTGGATTGTCCCGCCGGCTCCGGCACTTTCCTCAATGCCGCCGCCATCCTTCACTGGCACGGCAGCCCTGAGGCACTGCTGGAGGAACTGCGCGGCATCGAGAGCCGTCTCGGCCGCCCTCCGGTCCGCTCACGCAACGCGCCGCGCACCATCGATCTGGACATCCTCTTTGCCGGCAACATGACCCGCGCTGGCGAAGAACTGATTCTTCCCCACCCGCGCCTTCATCAGCGCCGCTTTGTGCTGCTGCCGCTTTCCGATCTGCGCCCCCTCCTGATCCTTCCGGGGTTCAGCCGGACTGTCCGGCAACTCCTCGATGAGTTGCCGGAGGAGGATGAACCGCCGCGACGCCTCGCGGAGGAGATCAGGGCACCGGGACCTTGTTCAGAATAAGACTGATGATTTGTTCACTGGTCACGCCCTCTGCCTCCGCCTCGTAGGTAACGAGGATCCGGTGGCGAAGAACATCCTGTGCGAGGTCTTTCACGTCCTGCGGCGTGACATAGGAGCGCCCGGCGAGGAACGCCAGAGCGCGGCTCGCGAGCGCGAGATTGATCGTGCCCCGCGGGCTCGCACCGCAACGAATGAGATTTTTCACCTCGGGCAGCAGTTCCGCGGCATTGCGGCTCGTATGCACGATCTCCACGATGTAGTCCTTCACAGGATCAGCGATCATGATTTCGTTCACCAGCTTCCGGCCCTCGATGACCCGCTGGGCATCGATCACCTGAGCGGTGTCCACCATGGGCGAACTCGTGCTCATGCGGTCGAGAATCTGGCGCTCCTCCAGTTTGGTGGGGTAATCCACGCGAACCTTGA
>DATAIE010000647.1:0-5446 GCA_036262875.1 Verrucomicrobiales bacterium | reverse complement strand
AAGACATTGCCGGTGCAGGGCGTGTTCTTCGAATCGTCGGCCTGAGCGAGGAAAATGCCCTGGGCGCCGTTCCGGTCGATGGTGAGATGGGTGAAGACATTGAAATTGCTGTCCCGCATGAAGATCCCCTGGCTGCCGTTGTTCTCCAGACGGGAGTGCGAGATGATGTTGTGGTTAAACCGGATGTCCGCGCTGATCCCCGCCGCCGCGTTGCTGTGCAGGTAAAGGCGCGAGAAGACACTGTCCTCTGTCTCGTAGACGGCGAGACCGTCGAAGTGGTTGTCGTGTGACGTAAAGTCGCTGATGTGAATCCGGCGGCAACCTTTCTCAAGGACCACGCCCCCGCTCCGGGCACCCCGGGTGGTGACGTGCTCGATGTGGACGTCCTCCGCTCCCCGGATGGTGAGCGCGTTGTTGCGGATATAGGACAGGCCGCCGTTGTCACAGGGACCGCCGTTGCACTCCTGGTCCTGGGCCAGCCGGTTGCCGTCCAGGATCAGCTTCCGGACGTACACGCCGCTTACCTTTCGCACCACGGGTGTCTCAATTTGTCCCACTACCAGCAGGGGAATGTTCGCCTGGTCGGCGAGCTTCAGAATGGTCAACTCCTGGTCCCCACAGAGTTCGATGTCATCCCGGTCGATCACGAGAGGAGAGGAAACGGTGAAGGTGCCCGCGCCGAGGACCACCCGGCCCCCCTGGGGCGGCAGGGCGGCGATCGCCTCCTGAATGTCCGTGCCGGTGCCGCTCTTCAGGCGGACCTCATACCGGCGTCCGGCGCTGTTGTCGGCGACTACGGTTTCCACCCGGGGGCCCCGGGGACCCGAACCGGCGGTGAGGCTTTTCAGACCCACTGCCGCGAGAGGGGCGCTGACTGCAATGGCAGCCGTGGCGACGATCCGGCGAATGGAAGTTTTGTTCATGGCCTTCACCTGTTTGGTTCATCAAATCTAACGGTGACAGACTATTTGTCTGCCTCTAATGTGGGATTATTCAAAAAAGTTTGCATTTTCCAAAGATTCAGAGGGTATGAGCGGGGTTTCCCGTTCGACGGGGATGGCCTCGCAGACCTGCCGCCAGCCGGGGAAATTCCACTTATTCGGGAAATCCCGGCACTGCTGAGGTTTGACGGCGTTGATCACGCAATTATTCCCCTCCAGAAAAATGCACGAGTGATCGGGACGGTCGATGATGGAAAGGCCTCGCCGGTCCGCCCTGAGCCGGGTATAGGACTCCACGAAGGCATTCACTTCCAAGCCGAGAAAGGCGGCAATTTGCCCGGTTTCCTCCTCCGTCACCTTCACGTCCCCCGGCCAACGGCAACAATTCGTGCAGCGCTGGCACTGGTAGTAGACTGACTTTTCCGCCATGATGGAAACCGCTGGGATACGCGAATCTGTAACACAGGCTACGTTCACCGGCAAGCCGCAGTTACGCCCCAAAAAGTGCTGGCCACCGGAAGCCGGGTTTTTTACGCTCACACCGTATGAAACCCCTCCTTTCCGTCGCTGTTTTCGTCTTTTGTGCTCTCAGCCTGCCCTCCTGGGGCGAGGAAAAGCCCGCCCCAGGGGCCCAGACACCTCAAAACGTGGAAGTGACGGGGGAAAAGGGAGCGAAGGCCACCGTGAATTATCTGCTGGCGCTGCCGCCGGCTTCCGAAGCCAAACCGGCGGGGGGATACCCGCTGATGCTGTTCATGCACGGCGCGGGGGAACGCGGAACCGACCTGAACCTCGTCAAAAAGCACGGCCCGCCAAAGCTGGTGGGGAAAAACCCGGAACTGAATAAGTTTATCATCGTTTCCCCGCAGTGCCCGGCCGGCCAGTGGTGGGATATCACCGCCATGAAGGGACTCATCGACCACATTGCCGCCACCCAGCCCGTGGACAAGAACCGGATCATTATCACAGGGCTCAGTATGGGAGGTTACGGCACCTGGGCCATGCTCGCGAAATATCCGGACCTCGCGGCCGCCGCGGTGCCCATCTGCGGGGGAGGCAAACCGGAGACCGCCGTCCGCTTCAAAGACGTGCCCATCCACTGCTACCACGGTGCCAAGGATCCCACGGTGCCCCAAAAGCAGAGCGACGACATGATCGAGGCCCTCAAGAAAGCGGGCGGCAAGCCGGAGTACACCGTTTTCCCCGATGCCGCACACGATTCGTGGACCGCCGCCTATTCCGATCCGAAACTCTTCGGGTGGATGCTGGCGCAGAAGAAGGCGGCAAAGTAGACGCCTTCCCCCCGGGGTAGAGCCCGTTCAGGATCGAAAGGACTTCCTCGACGACCACTGGAGAGCCGGGCGCTCTACTACATAAAAAAGAAGCAGCGCAGCGACCAGTGAAACGGCGAGCGCGGCGGCAACCGCCAGGATTTGTGCCAGGGCCTCATCCATCGGAAACCGGTTGGTGAGGCCCAGGATCATGCCGCCGATCGAGGTGTGCAGCAGATAGAGGGAATAGGAAACGGTGCCGGTCCAAATGAGCCAGCGTGGCACACCCTTCCGCCAGCCGATGATGGCGAGGGCCGTGCCGAGGCTGAGGAGCGTGACCGGTACGCCGACGGATTGCACTGCGGACAATGCGGCGGCGCAGGCGAGCAGAATCACCAGCCAGGGAGCCCCGCCGCCCCGAAGCATCTTCCAGGTCAGGATTCCCATCGCGAACACCGGCATAAACGGGACGATCCAGATGCGGCTCACCGGCAGCACCCCCCCGGCAATGAAGACAAGGACCACCGGAACCCAATATTTCCGGTGAGCGAGGAGCGGGAAGACGAGGCCGATCAGCAGGTAGAACTGAAATTCGATCGCCAGCGTCCAGAAGACCCCACTCAACCACTTCAAGCCCAGGATATCATTGAGAAGGAACGGGTGGGCGGCGAGATCGCTCCATCTCATGCCGGGGAGATCTCCCTTGAAGTCCGGCGTGAGAGACGAGGTATACCAGATCGTGGCGACCACGACCACCGTGACGAGATACGGCGGATGCAGCCGGAGAATTCTCTTCCAAAGGAAGCGGGGATATTGGTCCGGGAACCGGTAGTTCCCCCGCCCCTGCAATGCGCAGGGCAGAATGAACCCGCTGATGACGAAAAAGATATCCACCCCCATCCAGCCCCATGAGCACAGCGATTTGAACCAGGTCTCCGGCAGATTGCAGGTGAAATGGAAGAGCGCGACGGAAAGAGAGGCGATTCCCCGCAGGGCATCGAGGTTGGTGAAACGGGAGCCGGAGGCAGGCGGAGCCTCCGCCGGCTTGGTCAATGAGGGCATCGGCGAGTCCTGCGATGAAATCGCGATGCTGGCAATGGCTCAACCTTGATTCCTCTGAAGCTGAATTCTGCGGGGCGGGGGCATCAGAATCGTCTGGTAACCATCACCCGGAAGGACCGCGGTTCCGAGGGGTGCAGGTGAATATCGTCGAATCCGGCGAGCGGTTCGCCGGGGAGACGGGAGGTGTAGTAGTATTCGATGTCGTTGTTGGCCCGGTTGAAGATGTTGAGGCACTCAACCGCCACCTCCCAGTTGTTCTTCCGGTAGCCAGCCTTGGCATTCACTTCGAAGCTCACCTTTGATTTGATCCCGCCGCTTTCCTCCAGCGGGCGTTTGCCAAAGAACCTTCCGCGTACGCTGCCAAAAAGGCCCTCTGCTTTGCCAAGAGTGATGCCGCCGCTCCAGCTCACGGGTACGCTGTTGGGGATGTCCGTGTCCTGACCTTCGTCGAATTCGCCATGGGTCAGCGTGAATTCACTGTCGAAAGTGAACCAGTCATTTGGACGCCAGTAGCTGGAGAGTTCCAGTCCGTAACGGGTGCTGCCGGGGCCCGCTTCATTGGTGCCGGCATCGCCGATGTAGACCAGTTCGCTGTCGCTCTTCTGATACCAGAGGCTGAGAGTGTGGACCCAGTGGCTCATGGCTTCTGTGCGGACGCCGGCCTCCACGCCATAGATGCGCACGAGCGGGTCGACTGGTGAAACGATGTCCCCGCTCACCGGATCGAGGCGGGTCAGCACGCCGCGTGCGTCATTGCTGTGAAAGCCGATGCCGCCGTTCACATAAAACTCCGTCTGCGCCCATGGTCCAAAAATGAAACTCAGTTTGGGGCTGACGAGACCGGCACTGACTGTGCCGGCGTTCCCGGCCACCGCACCGCTGGTGTGAAAGCGAAACCAGTCTGCGCGCAGGCCCGGCTGCACGCGGAACCAGTCGTTCACCCGCAGATCGGCGAGTGCAAACACTCCGGCGCTGCCTTCATAGACATCGTCCACCCGGACGGTATCGTGGCGCACGCGGGCGGTGGTCTTGTAGAGGCCGATGTCGTCGATGATGTCATGGCGGGTGTCCACGCCGGCGCTGAAGGTGCTTTTTTCTTTAGCGCTGCCGAGCTGAAATTCCCAGTCGCGCCGCACGGTGCCGCCCGCCTGCCAGCGGCTTTCGCTTTGTTCGAACTGGTCCCCGCGCACCGGGTCGTCGAGGAAACCGGTGAAGTTGGAAAACAGCTTCAGATCGTAGTAGCCTCCCCACACGTCCGCGTGCCACTTGCCGCCATCCGCGGTCTTCTTCTCCCATTCCGCCATGAGACTGTAGCGGGAGGAGCGTCCGCCGTTGGTGGCATCGAGATTGCCAAAGCGGTCAATGATTCCGCGGTCGATGGCACGCGAAGCGACCTGGTCTGAGCTGCGCCAGGTGCCGTCATAACCCATCGCAGTGATTGAGAAGCGTTCGTCCACGTCCTTCCAGACATAACGCAGAACGCCGTTCCATTTGCGGGAGTGTTCCGCCAGATCCCACGGCCCGTTGTAGTAGTTGTATTCGAGGCCGTAGGTGAGGATGGAGGTTGGGCTGACAGCGGAGGTGGTCGATTTGCCGTCTTTGCCGGAGGAAGTCACCGTGGAGGGCGTGGAAAGCTGGATGCTGTCCGCAAAGAAAGCGCGGACATAGTCATGCTCACCGAATTCCAGGGTGGCCATCCCCTGCGGCAGCGCGTCCCAGAGGCGGAAGCGGGCCGCACCGGCCGCGGTGAGATCGCCGAAATCGGCAAAATAGGGTCCCTTCCGGTAGTCGAGCTGCTCGACCATTTCCGGAATGAGAATGTTGAGGTCTGCATAGCCCTGACCGTGAGCGTGCGTTCGCATGTTGACTGGCATGCCGTCCACGAAGACGCCGAAATCCGTGCCGTGATCGAGATTGAACCCGCGGAGGAAATACTGGTTCGCTTTCCCTCCTCCCGCATGTTGCGTGACGATGACGCCGGGCACCACTTCCAGCAGTTCACCGCGTCGCAGAAAGGGACGCTGAGCCAGTTCCTCCGCGCTGCTTTGCCCTTTGGACGCGCTGGGGGCAATGCCGAGCAGACTGGCCGCCTTACCCTCCACCACGAGGTCGGGCAGCGCCTCCGGAGCGGGATGGGCCTCAGGTTTATTCCGGGCGGTGAGCGGCAGCGGG
>DATAIE010000646.1:0-2578 GCA_036262875.1 Verrucomicrobiales bacterium | reverse complement strand
CTGCCTGTCGGCGGAGACAACGCGCACCTGAGCATGTTCGATGGTATCCGGCACAGCGCCGAGCCAGTCCAATTTTTCAGCGTCCAATGTCCGCGACGTCTCGGGGTCGCCAGGTGCTTTGGTACCGATAAGGTGAGAGGCCCGGTTTTCGACGGCATCGGCAAAAGCGCCCCCTTTTTGTGGGTGTGCCACCTTTATCCTGTATCCCCACGGATCCGTGAGGGGTGGCAGTGCTGATATCCAGTTGGCCACGCGTTTCACTTTGTCCTCCCACGTGCCCCGCTGATAAAGTTTCGGAAGGTTCACCCTGGGATCTCCTGTGTTAGGCAACAGCCGCTTGCTGCTGTCCCATGCGTGTCCGGGCCGCACCCCGTCCCAGGACGCCGGCTTGTCTGTCCGGGCCGTCAGGTTGAAGGACCTGGCTCCCGGCCATTCCCCGGTCTCACTGTTTGTGTCGCGGGCCTGCCCGCCGGGTTCGGCTTCTGTTTTGCCGCCCTCCGGGCTCAGCCCACGTTCGGTATTCCCTCCGCCTTCCTCCGCGCGGCTTCTTTCGCGAGCATTTCTCTGTTGAGTCGGGCCCGCTCCTCGGCCTTCGCTCTGTGCTCCGGTGATAAATCCGAAAAGTCTCCGGGCTTCATGTGCATTGGCGACGGCGCGGCTGGCGGTTTCAAAGAATGGTCTGAAGGTTCCATCGAAGTAAGTATGTACTGCCGGGAGCACTTCGGCAAGAGGCTTGCCGGTGCCTTTGGCTATTTTTTCCGCCAGTTGCCGCATGTCTGCGGCGCTTGTTAGGTGAGGGTCGGCGGACGCGAGGGCGGCTACGTCCACGACTTTGATGCCATGTTCTGTCAGGAGATCGGCAAATGCCATCCAGCTCTCGCCGGTGTTGAGAATGTCCTCAACGATGACGACGGGTTTGTTGAGCTTCTTGAGTGCCTCCAGTCCGTCCCCAGGGCGGTATCGAACCGGGTCGGCCGCTTTTTTCCAAAAAGACGTTTTGGTCTTGGCTTCAGTGACTGCGGAAGGAAATCCTACCGGATCGTTATAAACAGTCTGCCCGAAATCTTTTGCAATGCGATCGGCGAAGCGGGAGGGAAGGATGTTCTTACCGCTGGTAGACGGCATGGGCACGAGCACGGCGTCTTTGGGGATCGAGGCAAAGGGCTGAGGATGATAGTAGCGGGAGACCAGCGCTTCCGCTTCCGCGGGATCAAAGCCCTCGCGCCCTTCACCGGGGTTTCGCCATTTGCTTTTTTCGCTGCGGAGTTCCATCACCTCCGGACTGGCGAAGAGTGGCCGCACGAGAGAAAAGCTGGTCGTGCCGCCGCCGGGCTTTGCGCCTCCGGCCTCGCCCTTGTTAGGCTCTGAGGGAGGAGAGGCCGGGGGAGCGGCTGCCTTGACAACGTGGTCCGGTGTGGCAGTGTTGGGGCCGAGTCGGATTTGGGGAATGCGAACCCCGGGAAATTGGTTCCTGGCAGTGCGCGCCCAGGCCCGGCTCTTTTCCTGATTCAGATAGGCTGGCGCCTCCTCGAACATGTCGGCCACCGTCTGCCATCCCTTGGCATAAATGGAGGCGACGCGGTTCACCACCAATTTGTTAGGCCCGGCCCGGTCGAGGTGCACGGCGACAATCACCGGTCTTCCGTCCTCCTGGTGCTCGGTCAAAACAACCAGCGAGTCCCCGTGGGTTCTGCTTTGGAAAACAGCGATGGGGTCGGCCAATGATTCAGGCAGTGCACGCAGCACATCGCTGGATACGGCGTGCTTGTCTGTGGTGGCCTTGTCGAATACGGACGGCGGCAACATCATGGCCAATTCGTTCGCCCCGGCCGCACGCAATACGGGCGGTGTGGCACCCAGCGAAATTTCCTCCCGTCCGATGTCCTCGCCGCGTTCCCATGCGGCGAGTTTGTTGCGGTAGTGTTTCGCGCCCCAGGGAGAGGGCTCGAAGGGTTTGAGGCTGAAGGAGGTGGTTTCCGCTGCCAGTTCTTCTGCGGTGGGCCGTGCGGTGCCGTGCGGTGCCGTGCGGGTTGGTTTGCGTTTCCTCCATGGCCCCGGCGGGGGGCTGCGCTTCTTTGTTAGGAATCCCGTCTTCTTTCGGGATGCCCACGGAATCGTTGAGGAATTCATCGATGGCGAAGGAGCGGCCTTCGGCCTGGGCTTTGCGGCGCGCGCGGTGGAGGCGGATGGCTTTGCCGACGACGGTCTGGAGCCACTCGCGGGTGGCGGCGAGGCGCTCCATGAGGGCGGGGGCCACGCCCAGGGCTTTGGCGTCCTGGAGGCGCGCGCGGGCGTCCATGCGGGTCTCCCGGGCGGCGGCGGCCACGGCGCCGTCTGCGGCTTTGCCGGCGCGGCCCTGGCCGGTGGCGTGGACCTGGACGAGTTCGGAAAAGGCTTCGGTGATGGCGGTCTGGTTCTGGGCGGAGTCTGCACCGTCGGTGTGATTCTGAGCGGTGTCTGCGTCCTCGGTGTAGCCGTGCAGGTATTGATTCCCGGTGGCCTTCTCCACCTGCTTGATCATGCCGGCGAGCGCCTTCCAGGTGGTGCGTCCGGACTGCACCCATGCCTTGGCATCGTT
>DATAIE010000645.1:0-5365 GCA_036262875.1 Verrucomicrobiales bacterium | reverse complement strand
TTCAGGTCGGCTTTGACGATTTGTTTGAACACTTCTTTGCCGTTTACCGTGATGGTGACAGGTTTGGCAAAGTCGACCATTTTTGGATGGAGGTAGAGTTTGAGCTTCTTCGCATTCTCCGCGGTGATATCGAAGGCATTGCCCCCTTTATTCACAGCCCACACGGATTGAGCCGCCGCCTCCGCCGGAGTGTCCTTTGGCACTGGTGAGAGCCTCAGCCAGTGACAGGTGGAAACGGGGATGGGGCGCTTTTCGTTCCATGTACCGGCCTTTGACCACTCCGGACGTTTGTCCTCGGCCTTGTGGAAACTCAGGCTGCCGGAGCCGCGGACGTAAAGTTTCGGACGATAGAGGTTGCGCGGGTTTTTGTCGAAGAATGCGGCAATAGGTTCGATTTCGTCCGGAAAGATCTGATGGCCGCCCTCTTTCTCGTGCATCACCCATCCGAAGCCGTGGTCATCCATCCACTTTTTGATGGTGTTATTAAAGCCATTGATGCCATACGGCTCTTTGGTGCCCCACGTGGCGTAGCCCGGAACGTTGAAGCAGGCGAAAACCTGTTTGTCCTTCACATAGTCGTAGCCGCCGCTCATAGGGCTGACAGCACCCCAGCGGTCCGCCATGCTCATGGCGCTGCGCCAGGTCATGTGTCCGCCCATGGAGTGACCGGTGATATAAACACGGTCCGGGTCGATGTGATAGTCACGCTGCACTTTGGACAGCGCACTGATGGCAATGGAATTGCCCATGGCTCCCCAGCCGCGGTCGGTGATGGGGGCGAGCAGGATATATCCGTGTTTTTCCGCCGCCTGAAACCAGAAGGGATTCATCCCGCCCACGGCCGCCATTTCGCCAAAGGCCACATCCCGCCCCGCACTGCCGCCATGCGCCACGAAGACGAGCGGCGTGGCTTTTTTCGGGTCATAGGACCTCGGGACGAAAATCATATACTTCGTCGAGTGGTCCACGTGTTCACAGGTGAGGGTGAGTCCGCCGGTAAGCTTTCCTTTTGTCTGCGGTGCCTCCGGATAGGACGAGCGTCCTTCGCGCAGCAGTTTTTCCAGTGCCGGCGCGTCCGTCTTCAGTTCTTTCAGAAGGTCGTCCGTCGCGGTGGCGGGAGGATCCCACCGCTGGTCGAGATAGGCGTCCAGTTTTTGCTGTGCGGTCGAGTCCGGAGCGGCGACAGCCACACGGACACTGAGACCACACCACAGGAAAAGCAGGAACCGGGACGGCGCGAAGACGGAAAAATTAGGGGTTGGGCAGGCGGGGGCTTTCATGTCAGTGAATCAGCGAAACTTCGAAAAACGAATGGTTTTCATCCAGCCTGACACAACGGGCGGGATGGGCTCCAGCTTTTTCGCGGAGTTTTGTTTTTCGATCCGGATCCCCATTCCCGCTCTCCATGAAGCCCTTCCTTCTCCTTTCTGCACTGCTGGCTCTGGCCGCCCCTCCTGCTGCGACCGCTGCTGATCCCGCCAGCGCCACACCCTCGAAGATGATTGTCATTTCCCCGCGGGCTTTCGGAGTGACCCTCACCAATTTTTTGAATCTCAAACGGTCACGGGGACAACCGGTGGAATGGGTGGCCCTGGAAGACGTCCTGCAAAAATCTTCGGGAGTGGATGATCCGGAGCGTATCAAACGCTATCTCTACAAGGAGTGGCGCGAACGGAAAGCCGGGTATGCCCTGCTGGTGGGCGACGTGGACACCTTCCCCGTGCGCTACATGGTGCTGGACCGCAAGACACCGGCCGCGTTCGACTACGCCTTTTATCCGAGCGACCTCTACTATGCGGACCTTGCCAAACCGGACGGGTCCTTCGAGGACTGGAACAGCCGGAAGGACTCATTTCACGCCGGCTATTACGGAGAGGTCCGCGGCGAGACGAACAAGAGCGACCCCATCAATTTCGACGATGTCGATTACCTGCCGGAAATCGCCGTGGGACGCTGGCCCGCAAGCAAAGCCGATGAAGTGCAGGCCATCGCCTGGAAATCCCTGGGGTATGAGGACGCCATCACGACCACCAGTGTCAACATTCGCCGGGCGGCGTTCTTTTCCGTGGCCGGCTGGGTGGACAGCCGGGGACTGCTGGGCGCGCTGTCGAAAAAGCTGGAGGAAACCGGCACCTGGAAGGTCGAGAGGCGCTTCTATTCCACCGAAACTCCCGCGCCGGATCACGAGCAAATGCGGAATATCCTGGCAGGGGGAACCGGCCTGCTGGTGCATGCGGGGCACGGGCAGCCTAACGAATGGGAACAATGCTTTTCCATGGCCGATCTACCGCAGGGATACAGCGTGGCTCCAGTGCCGGTTATCCTCTCCGCCGGATGCAGCACGGCGCACTTTGCACCGCTGCCGCCGTATGAACCTTACATCGACCTCAAAGGAATTTCTCACCGCGGCACGGATAAAGGCGAGAAGTTCACAGAGCCGCCGGTGCCACCAGCACCCCTGCAAATGGGAAAGATCAATCCCACCTGTTTGGGAGAGCAACTCCTGAAGAAGCCCTGGGGCGGTGCCGCCGCCTATATCGGCTGCAATACCGGGAGCCAGCCATACGGACTGACGCTGGTGTATGGGTTCATCAGTGAGGTGGCCCGGGCGAAACAGCCGGTGCTCGGCGACTGCTGGAACGCGGCGATCCGTTATTATGTGACGCAGGAAAGGCTGCGCGAATTGAAGCCCACGGACTCGTGGACGCCGCCCAGCGTTTTCTTCCAGGCCATGAAGTTCATGGTCTTCGGCGATCCCAGTATGAAGCTGCCGGCAAAGAGCACCGATCCGGCAACACTCAAGCCGGTGAAAGAGGAGGAAAAGCCGGCAGCCCCGCCCTCCATCGATCTGCGCCCGGCCCTCGAAAAGTGTGCCGGTCCCACCCGCGGCCAGGGAGCGCGGGGAACGTGCTCCGTCTTCACGATGACAGGCGCGCTGGAGTTTGCGCTCGGACACAAGGGACGCGATCCGCAAAAACTCAGCGCGGAGTTTTTGAACTGGGCCTCCAATCAATGCGTCCGTCAAAATGCAGACGGCGGATTCTTCCACGATCTGCTGCGGGGCTACTCAACCTATGGGATCTGTGAAGAGGAAAAGATGCCCTACGCCCGCAAATTCGATCCAGCCCTCACGCCCGACCCCGCTGTGATCGAGACCGCGAAGAAGCAGGCGGAACAGGGACTAAGCCCTCACTGGATCAAGAAATGGAACGTCCGCACGGGACTGGAACCCGCGCAGTTCACCGCCATCAAAAAAACGCTCGCGGCCGGCTGGCCGGTGTGCGGGGGCTTTCGCTGGCCGAAGCAGGAGCGGTGGGAAAACGACATCCTGCAGATGTGTCCGCCGGAGGCGGTTTTTGACGGACACAGCATCCTCCTCGCCGGGTACAAGGATGATCCCTCACTGCCTGGCGGAGGCATCTTCTACTTTCGCAATACCAACCGGCCCCGCATGGCCTGCGCGATGAGCTACGAGTATGCCCGCGCCTATATGAATGACGCCGTGTGGATCGAAGGGCCGTCCGGGGCCGCTCCGGCGGAAACTGCAAAGCCACAGCCCTGACGGCACCCCATCAGTAGGAGCCTTCCTTCCACTTTTTGATCGTGAGATTGCCCGCTTCGTCGGCGGCCAGTTCCGCTTTGCCATAGGCGTCGTCGATTTCACCCCATGAGACCAGCAGCGTTCCCTGTTTCGACAGTTCCACTTTGGGATTGTACATGGCACCGCCAACATCCGACTTGTTCCTCAGCGAGAGCACTGCCCCCCCTGCGGAGACATCCAGCCGCGTGGCCTCACCGAGAGACTTTTCGTCATAGCCGGTGACCACGACGTGGTTGAGCGTATTGTCGTTGCGCAGGTCCAGCGAATTTTCGTAGCGGTACTTTACGGCTCCCGCAGCGGCAGCCGGCGCGTCAGGTTTGGAAGGCGTGGAGGCACAGGAGACGAGAAGGAACGGCAGAGCAAAAAGGAGCGACTTCATGGGTGCGCAGTGCTGCAACGAATGCCCGCCTCCGACAAGCGCGGAGTGCACAGCTGACACTTCCCTTTCCCGTTAGAAGAGCGTCCCAGGAGCAGTCGCAGAGCCCAAACGGGCATTGCATGCCGGTCCATCTTTTCAGTGGAAATATGAAAAACGAACCGCAGAGTGACCGTTCCGATTCTCCATAATACCCATCTCTACGAACGCTCATGCCTCCTACTCCCCCACCGCCCGTCCCGACCGTCACCACTTCCGGCCCCATCGGATTCTCCTGCGGTCAGGGTCTTGCCTACCTTCTGATGCGCGTGATGCTGGGTTTCCTCCTGATCATGGCCGGAGCGGACAAGTTCAAGAGTCCCGCGATGCCTTACGACTACAAGTTCAGCTACTGGCATGACAAGAAGAATGAAGCCGGTGAAGTGGTGGAATACGGCAAGTGGCGCAATGTGGCCAAGCCGGTCTTCGAATTTGGCGGCTTCAACAATACTGAGGTCTACGGCGTCAAGGGAGTGAACTTCCTGAGCCACATGTTCAAGCTGTACGCTCTGGCGCTCCCCTACCTCATGCTCGGCGTGGGTCTGTTCATCCTCATCGGTTTCCTGAACCGTCTCTCTCTCTTCCTTGGGGGCGGCATTTGGCTCTCGCTGGCGATCGGTCAAATGACTCTGCCGTACAATCCCACCGTGTGGATGCTGACGACGTACACGCTATTTTACGTGGTCGCCCTCGCTTTGGCGAAGTATAATCGCTTCGCGGTGACGCGTTTCTAAAGTCCGGTCGCGCCGGGAAGATTTGTCTTCCTCCCGGCGATTCACATATCCCTTCCGTTGCGTCCCACGTTATTCCTTTATGAGTAAATCCCCATCCAGCGCCGGTCGCCTGAAGAACGATCTGACCCGCCGCCGCTTCCTGCGCAACAGCGCCATTACCGCCACGGCTCTCAGCTACAGCCGCATTGCCGCCCGCGCCGCGGGATCGGAGCCCTCTGATACCTTGAATGTCGCGCTGGTCGGCTGCGGTCAGCAGGGTATGGCGGCGCTCAACGCCTCCATGGTCAAGATCCCCGGCCTCCGGATGGCGGCCGTCTGCGACATTTGGGATTTCAAACGCCTTTCGGCAAAACGGACCGTCGACTCGCTGGGCAAGATTGGCACCGAAGACTATGAGCACATCGACGACATGCTCTCGAAGGTGAAGAACCTCGACTGCGTGGTCATCGCCGCCCCGGACTGGATGCACGCACCGTACTCGCGCAAGGCCCTCGAAGCCGGCAAGAACGTGTATTGCGAAAAGATGATGTCGAACAACATCGAGGCTGCTGCTGACATGGTGAAAGCCCAGCGCCAAACCGGCAAGCTTCTCCAGATCGGACACCAGCGCCGCAG
>DATAIE010000644.1:0-2932 GCA_036262875.1 Verrucomicrobiales bacterium | reverse complement strand
TGGCAAAAATACCCGCCGCGGAACGGGCAGCGGCAAAGTGGGAATTCCTCAACGCATCGCCCATCGGCACACCGGTAAAGGCGGACACCCCCATAACGCCATCTCTCGTCAATGAAGGAGGCGTGTGGAAACTGACCCTTCCTCAATGCGTGTTTCCCTCATGGCGTGCGGACGCCGCGCCGGGTCACATGAGCACGCTGCTGCCAAAGCATCCGATTGCCGCCGGTCTTCCTGAAAAATGGGACGTGGCCCACACGGAGATGTATTCCGAGCCCTTCCACGTTCCCCCGCCGGATGAAGTGGTCTTCGAAGAACGCTGGGACAAAGGCGAGCACTTCCGCAGCGGCTGCGCGTGGCAGGTCGACAAAGGCCGCGTATTTTACTTCCGCCCGGGACACGAAAGCTACGCCGTCTACCGCCAGGCGGAGTGCCTGAAGGTCATTACGAATGCCGTGCGCTGGGTGAATCCGGCCGCGAAGGAGGCGGCGGGAAAATAAACCTTCCACCCTCTCGCGTTCGCCTGCTTCTTCAGGGAGCGCCTTGAGACAGTCCCACGGCAGTTTGAATAATAGCCGATACTGCGGAAATCAGTCCTTCACCGGCAATCAGCCCCGCCGCAATGGCCACCATGTACTCGCCCGCGGACATCGGACGTTTGCGACTCCAGATCCAGGCTATGACTCCTCCAATAAAGAATGACACAGCGTTTTGGAAAGGCACCACGAAGCCAAGTCCCAGGCCCATCGCGGAGGGAAGCAAATGGCGTTTTGCGGGCATCAATCTTTCGAGCACCGGAAGCAGGATTCCAATGAGCGCTCCAATACAAGCAGCCCATAAGGCCGTGGGGGCGAGTGTATCAATCCCCCCGGCCAGAACCTCCGCCATTGCCTTCCACATATTGGCAGCGTAGGGATTATAAGACGCAAATTTTTTAACGTCTGGAGCCAGCATGTACCAGATTGGCACCACAGCGGCCGTACCAAAAAAGATGCCGCAGAACTGCGCAAGGAACTGCTTGCGAGGATTTGCCCCCAGCAGGTAGCCGCTTTTTAGATCAGTCAGAAGGTCAGCCGCCGCCGTGCCGGCCGAAGAGGTGGCGCCCGCCGCCATAAGATTGATAGATGCCAGTCCCTTGGCACCCGGCAGTCCCGCGTAAAGGAGTTGTGTGACTTTTCCCATCGCGCCGATAGGTGTTGTATCTGTCTCTCCGGTGGAGCGACAGCAGACCAGGGCTACGACGAATGACATAAATACCGAGAGTATACCCAGCGGGATCGATATGTTAAAAGAGACATAGAGCAGCGCAACCAGCGCTATACTAACAGGCACCATGCCGATGATCATCCATAGGCCCGGGACCTCGATGCGGGCCATCTCCGCAGCGCCTTTGCTGCCTCCGCGCACGCCAGTGAAAGCGCGCACTACGGTTCTCCATTGCATTGCGATGCCGGTGAGACTGGTGAAGACCAGCAATGCCGTCCCTGTCCACAATCCCCAGCGCGTTGGGTTGGTTACATACTCCCCAGTTTCATCGTCCAGGCTTATCTTCAAAGACTTCGCTACTCCTGACGCGAGCGTCTGATCGTGCTGGAAAAGCATGGGCGTGACTACAAAGTAGAGAAGCGCAGAGCTTAAGAGGATGGAAAAGCCGACCCGGAAACCGGTAATCACTCCAGCCGCCATGAGAAGAACACTCGTATCGAATACGAAGCCGGCGAGCACAGTAGTCCCGCCCATAACGGGAATCCATTCGTGCGGCAGTTTGATTTCCTGCGGGAAGACCGCTTTCAGATTTGCCGCGGCCTCCATCCATCCAAAGCTTTTGCAGGTGTCGGCAGCCATGCGCAGCGCGCCGATAAAAGCGCCGATAGCAAGAGCCATAAGGAGAATGTTCGCTTTGCGTTTTGCACCCGCTCCTTCGCTGTAGAGGCTCCGCGTGGTCTCGGCTGCGGCAATGCCGGTGGGGAAAGCCAGTTGCTCGTGATTCACCATCTGTCTCTTGAAGGGGACCGCGAGAAAAACCCCAAGCAGCGCCGTCAGCAGGACAAAGGCAGCGAGAATTTGCCACGGCGTGTGGTGGCCCTCCATGAGCAGCAGGGCGCCAAAAGCCGCCGCCACTGTGCCTCCGGTGGAATAACCGGCGGCCGAGGCGGTGCTCTGCATACAGTTGTTCTCCAGCATGGTAAGGGGCCGCATCCCGCACGCTCTCATCAGCGTGCTCAAACTGTAGGCCATGACGCAGGCGGTAATTGTCACGCCAAAGGCCCAGCCGAGTTTGATCGACGTGTAGAGATTTGAAGCCGCCATTGGTATACCGATGAGACCTCCCACCAAAACCGCTCTCAGCGTAAACTGCGGAACATTGTCTCCCTGATACACATTTTTGAACCACCACAGATCCTTCTCTTCCGGAGACGCATCCGGGCCTGGCGGCGGTTCAGCGGTGGGAGGCAAAGGGTCGGGCATGCGACCGGACGGCAAAACGGGATCGGGTTCCTGAGACATGGTGGAAGTGAAATTTGGCTGGCGCGCTTGAAGCCTATAATTCCACTCCTGGCAACATTACTCTCCGCGATGAAGGAAATTCTTCTGGCGGAGAGGGCGGGCAGGCGGCATAGGGGTGGCCTTCCTCCCATCATGCGTTTCCCCTTTTCGCGCTGCCTGAAGTTCCTCGCGTGCGGCCTGCTGCTGCTTGTGGCGGGATGCGGCGACGACCAGATCAGCGCCCGGGAGGGGGCGAAGCGGAAAATCTTCCTGATCAATAATCGTGCGGAACCGCGCTTCCTCGATCTCCAGCGGTGCAACAGCACGGCGGAGCACCAGATTAATCTGGCGCTTTTCGAAGGCCTGGTAACGGAGGGCCGGAACAGCGACCGGGAGGTCGAACCAGGCATGGCCGAGCGGTGGGAGGCGAACGCGGACAAGTCGGTGT
>DATAIE010000643.1:0-6700 GCA_036262875.1 Verrucomicrobiales bacterium | reverse complement strand
CGGTATATCCACCTGTCTGTGGTGGGCGACGCCGTTCAATCCTTGGCAGGCCGCCCTCATGGCGCTCCTCCTTTGCCTTGCCGGCTTTTTCGGAGGCCTGGTGATGTCCGCGATCAAACGGGACCTGGGAGCCAAGGACTGGGGTTCCTCCATCGCGGGCCACGGCGGTTTCATGGACCGGATCGATTCCCTTTGTTTTGCCGCGCCGCTGTTTTTCCACCTTTGCGGTTTCTACTTTGGCACGGGCATCGACCCCGCCCCGCCGGACTGGGTGCGCCACCTCCTTCGGAACTAGCCCGGCACGGCTTCGCCGCCGTATAAAATTCCTCGCGAATCCGCCGGATGTTATCAAAGTGGCGCTCTGCCATGAAGATATCCGTCCCCTTTCTGCCTGGTGCCGCCGCCGTCCTGCTTGCGTCACTGGCTCCGCTTTCCGCCCAGGATGCTCCACCGGAAAAGGTCCGGAAGCATTACGAAATGCTCCTGAAACGCCCCGCGCCGGGTTACCTGTTCGACCGCTTTTTCAATGGGTGGCTCGACTCCGCCACGCTGGAGGACCTGGAGAAGTTTCTGACGGCGCGGGCCACCGCGGAGGGCACCACGGCCAATCACCTTCTCCTCGCTTTCTTTTACGCCCGTCAGGGGGACAGCGTGAAAGCCATCGCCCGGTTTCGCATCGCTTTGGAAAAGGACCCGGGCAGCGCGGACGCGTGGTATCAAAAAGCCGTGGTGGAGGCGCGCACGCTGAATTTCGATACCGCTCTTTCGGATCTCGAAAAAGCAGTCGCCGCAAAACCCAAAGAGGAGATGGAACTAACCATCCGGCAGTTTCAGGCGCGGCTTCTCATCCGCAGCGGCAAGCCGGGCAAAGCGACGGAGGTTTTCAAAGCCCTGGTCGCCGCACGGCCCGGAAACGAGGACCTGCGCGAGGACATCATCGAATTGCTGGTCACCGAGGGGCTCATGGATGACGCCGCCACCGCTTCGCGCGACCTCATCGCCCTCACCAAAGATCCGCAGAAGAAAGTTCTGCGCCGCCTGCGCCTCGGCGATATCCTTCAACGCGCGGGCAAGCGGGAGGAGGCTGTCGATATCTACGCCGCCACTCTGACAGAAACAGGATCGGATTCGTGGCTGGAAAAGGAAATCATCAGCCAGATCGAGCAGGTCTACCGCCGCGAGGATGACATCGCCGGACTCCGCGAGCGGCTCCAGGCCATGATCACCGCCGAGCCAAAGCGTCTCGCGCTGCGCCTGGCCCAGGCTCGCATGCTCACCGCCGACGGTCAAACGGAGGCCTCGCTGAAAGCTTGGCAGGAGATTCTCGCCCTCACGCCGGGAAACCGGGCGCTGCGGGAAACCTACATCGAGCAAATGGCGGCGTTGAAAAAACTTCCGGAGGCCATCGCGCAGATGAAGGACCTCACGGTGCAGCACGCGACCGACCTGGAACTCCTGCCCCGCCTCGCCGACCTCTACTTTCAAAACAAGAACACGGATCAATGCCGTGCGACTCTGCTTCAGTTCATTGAGAAGTCCGACAAGCAGGAGGGCCTCTGGCTGCGCACCGCCGCGCTCATGGAACGCTATGGGCTGAGCAGCGATGCCCTGGAACTCCTGACAAAAGCGTCCACCACTCTCCCGGACAGTGAAGCCATCGCCGAAGCCCGTGCGGTCACGCTGCACAGCATGGACAAAAAGGCGGACGCTGTCGCTGTCTGGAAGAAACTCGCGACGGGCAAGAACCGGGAGCGCACCCTGCAGGTGGCGCGACTCGCCACCGCCCGCGGTGAACTGCAGGCCGCCTTCGATATTCTGTTCGCGCGCCTCAAGGATTTTGAAAACGATCCCCTCTACCTCGCAGAGCTCGTCACGTCAGCCGTGAAGGTGAAACGTGAGGCCGATGCTCTGCCGTGGGCGCGCCGGCGGATCGCCCTGACTTCCAATGCGACGGATCTGGAACCCGCTCTCGATGACGCGGTGCGGATCATCGCCACGCTCGACAAAGAACAGGATGTCATCAAAGAAACCGGGCCGGAAGCCACGCCTCAGGAATTGAGTCTCGCGGCGGCCCTCCACGAGAGCCTCGGGAATCCAAAACAGGCAGAGGAACTCCTAACCAGGGTCACCGCCGTCATGCCGGATCTGGGCGGCTCTCTTCAAGTGCGTCTGTTCATCACCCGCGGCGAACCGCTGAAAGCCGCGGAGGCGATGAAGAAGGTGATCGAACTGCCGGACGGCCGCAAGACCGCCGCCGTGCAGCGGCTGGTGGAACTTTATCAGCGGGCCGGTCGTCTGGAGGATGCCTTGAAGTGGACTCTGGAGTGGAAGCGCCTTTCGCCGGGCGCGGTTCAGCCCTGGGACACCGAGGCTCAGTTGCTGGCTCTCTCGGGGCGCAATGCAGAGTCGCTCAAAGCGCTGCGTCAGGCCTCGCAGATGTTTCCTGACAACGAAGATCTTAAGGCCGGGCTCGCACGCCGTTACCGGGAGGACGGTCTTCTGGCGGATGCGCAGCGCATTTTGGAGCAGCTCTATGAGGATGGAAAAGATCCTGGAGCAAAACTGCGATGGGTCGGAGAACTCGCTCAAACGGCGGAACAGCAGGGCCGCACCAAGGAACTGGTCGAAGGTTTTGAAGAGCGGCGCCGCACCAATCGCGGCTCCACCCTTCCCCTGCTCGCGCTCTCGGAGATTTACCGGAATTCGGGCAGCTATGAGGAAAGGCGCGCCGCTCTCCTCGAGGCCGCGCGGATCAAGCCGGACGACCTTGATCTCCTGATGGAGATCGCCCGCATCGAGCAAAGCCAGGGCGAATTGAACATGTCCCTGGAAACGCTTCGAAAAGCGCGCCCGCTCGATCAAAGCAACCGGGTCATCCAAAAGATCGCGGAGATTCTCTTCGCGCTCGGAAAGGATGACGAAGCCGTCGCCATGATGGAGGAGATCGATACCGCCAAACGGCTCGATCCCGCCGCCGTGGAATCGCTGGCGATCTCGGTCATCGGGCGCGGTGAGTGGGAGCGGGCGGAGACATTCCTCCTGCCGCTCCTGACAAAATATCCTGACAACTACCGGCTGCGTTACCTCTACGCCATCACCCTGGAGGAGCTGGGCCGCATCGAGGAGTCGCGCGACGTGTTCCTGCGCCTGGTCGCATCGCAAAAGGAAATGCAGGGAGCCCGCGCGGCCAAATACCGCGAGCAGTACACCACGCTTCAGCGTCACGTGCCGGATGCGGCGGTGCAGATCATGGACCTGATGAACAACTCCGGTTATCCCTATCTGCACCGGCAGCGTTCAGGGAGTTCCGGCTATTACACCACTGTCAGGGGCACTACCACTTACGTCAGCAGCGGCGGCACGCCACAGCCACCGTGGCTTCCGTCCGATCTCGCGGAACTGAAGATCCTCTCACTCCACCATCTGGCCACCATTTCCCAGAGCCTGGATGACCCGTCCGTGGCCGCACTGAAAAAGGACCTCGTCGCGCGCGGTTTTCCGTGGGCGGAATATCTCACGGAACTCTATCGCCGCACCGGCTCCAGCGGAGGCATCCCTCTTCAGGTGGCGAATCTGGTGAAGGCGCAGCCTAAAGAGGACTACGCGCTCGCCCTGCTCTGTCTCAATATGACTTACAGCCCGGCCGGCCGCTTCGCGCCGGAGCTGCGCGAGGCCTTCACCCGCTTCCGGGACCGCTATCCGCAGCTCGCCGCCATGGCCCTGCTTTCGCTGCTGCGCCATGACGACGCAGCGGACCTCCCTTTGCTCAAGGACGGAATCGACATCCTCTCCCGCATCGAACAGCCGATCGACAATCTCAGCTACAGTCTCAGCAATGTGACGTGGATGGCCAGTTCCGAAAACACGAGCATCAAAGCGGAGCGCCGGGAACTCGCCAAAGTCGTCCTGGACAAACTGGAGGCGATGTATGCGGCCCTGCCGGTGAGTTCCAATGCACGGCTCCAGTTGCAGTCCTCCATCTTCTCTGCGTGCATGAACCGCCGCGACTGGCCCCGGATGGTCCGGATGCTCGAAACGGAATTGGCTGACGCCCTGTCCTCATCCGCCCAGGCTGCGGCCTATCGCAACTACTACGGAGGGTACGACAACCAGTTCATTTCGGAGCCCCCATTCCCTCCCCGCAGGCTGCCTCTGGTTCCGGCTCCCATCGTCCGGCGCTGGGGTCTGGACAACGGCGGCGGCGACTTTTATCTCAACGTCGAACAGTCCGAGACTGAAAAATTCAAGACGGCGGTCCGGGCCGGAAAGGACCCCACCATTCGCATCTTCCTGGCGCTTCGTTTCAACGACGAGGAATTCACGAATGAAATGCTGAAGGCCGCCGCCTCGTCCCCCGAACCCGGGGCCGCGGTGTGCACCATTCTCGCCGGATGGCATGCGGGGAAAAACGAGCCGGACAAAGCGCTCGAGTGGCTGCGCCGCACTCAACTCATGCCCCTCACCCGGGATGACCGGGCCATCATCGACTGTTATCTTCTTGGGGTTATTACCCTGGGCGGGCTGAATCCGGCTCCGGACACTCCGGATTTCACCGCCGCCCGCGATGCCGTGGTGCGCCTGCGGCAGACCCGTCTCGACAACGCCAAACGCGAGGCCATGGCCGCGGCCCTGAATGCCCTCGGCCTGAATGAGGATGCCGAAAAACTGCTCGCCGCCAACACCGCCGCCAGCCGCCAGCCTTCTTCAAGTGCATCGCGCCCCTCCAACGCGCCGCCCACCGTCGACGTCAAAATCGAGCAATTGTTCAAGCAGGGCCAAAAGGAAAAGGCGATGACTCTCCTGCTCCGCGAGCTCCGCACCGCCTCGCGCGGTGGCGGAAGCCGGGATTCCACGGCTCTCATCAAACTGGCCAACCGCCTGAACCTGAAAGACGAGGTGCTGCGGCAAATGAAACCGGCGGACAACGCCACCACCGGTCTCGCCGAATACGGCTGGCTCTGCACTTCCTTCGACGACAAGGATGGAGGCCGCCTGTGGACCGAAAAAGCCGTTGCCGCCCGTCCCCGCGATCTCACACAGCGGCTTTTGGCTGCCTCCGCCTATATCAATGCCGAGAAGCCTGATGTGGAGGCCGCGTGGAAGCTGCTGGAGGCCGCTCCCGCCGAGTCCTTTGCCTCGATGGATTCCAATTTCATGCGCCTGTTTGGCTCCTCCGGGCGGCTGGAAAGTCAGTTCGCGTCTCTGGAACTTCTTCGCCGGTTCATTGAAAAACACCGCGAGACTCCCGGCATGGAATGGGGCTGGACTCTCTCGGCCCTGGACTACGCCGTTCGTCAGGGCTCGGGGGACAATATCAACCTTCCCGCGATCTATTCGAAGGCGCCGGCCACGCCTCCCTCGTTGACCCGCGCCACCAAACTGAAGGAACTGGAGACCCGGCGACGCACGCTTCACGACAGCATTTGCACGCTCCTCTTTGAAATTCCCGGCACCCGCCCGCAGGCCTTCACCCGCATCGCCAGCCTGCGGCTCGCGGAGGAGAAGGACGGTGATGATCTCATCGGTCTCGCGAAAAAAGCTCTCGTCACAAAGATCGATCCCAACGTCGTTTCCTCCGTTTCCCGCTACAGCTACGGTTACGATGATGACGGTCGTCCCTTCCAGTGGCAAACACCCGAAAACTACCTCGCCGAATCAGCCCTGAAGAAAAACGACCGCGCGCTTCTGGAGTCGGTAGCCGCGGAACTGGACAAACAGGAACGCTCCGACGAGGCGAAGCGCCTGCGCGCCCAGGCGGACCTGTACTTCTGCCCGGAGAGTGAATTCGCAGGCAAAGCCCGCGCCCAGTTGATGGCGGATAAGCCGGAGGACCGTTTGCTGCAGGATACCACCATCGTTCAAATCTGGAAAAAGCGGAAACTCCCGCCGGTGCTCAATGAAATGCTGCTGGAGCGCGCCAATCTGCCGGAGGCCCGCCGGAACGGCGCGGTCAACCTGCCGCAGGACTATCTTTCTGAACTCGTCACCGCCGGGCGGCGGGCGGAGGTGGAGTCGATGCTCAAATCCGTCTGCCTCTCTCTGCTGGGTCCTGAGGACAAGCGCACTGAGTTGCTGCGGCAGTACTGGAATCCGCGGGGATACTCGCCTCCGGGCAACCCGGGCTATCTCATCCGGAGTCTGCGGCAGTACTTCATGCAGTACGTGCAGAAGGACGAACTCGCCATCCTCTCCATGGAGATCGTCAATGATCAGTTGTTCCGCTTCTACGACGAGGTGCGGCGGGACGACTACTACGGAGAGAATATGCGCATCGAAAGCTCCGCGCTGCGGGACTGGCCACCCTCACAAAAGCCCGAACGCGCGAAGGTCATCCTCAACAGTTCTCCTTTTCTCGGAGACCTGCCGGACTGGCATCCGGTAATGAATCCCTCCGCGAAAAATACCACCGTCCTCCCGTGGCTGCTAAAGGGCTACGTGCGCGCCGGCTCCACGCCGGCCGTGCGCAAGAGCGGCACCGCACTGCTTAAGGAATACCCGGCGACCTTCGGGCGGGAGATTCTGCTCGCCGCCGCCACCGCCGACAAAGAGGACGCCATGCGGAAGGCCGTCCTGGACCTGCTCGTTAGCCGCCGGGCTGATCTCGAAAAACTCCCGCCGGAACGCCTCATCGAAGTCGCGGCCTTCGCCGTGGAAATGGCCACCAGTGATCCGGCAAAACTCAAAGTGTCCCCGGAAGCCA
>DATAIE010000642.1:0-2055 GCA_036262875.1 Verrucomicrobiales bacterium | reverse complement strand
GTTTGTGAATGCAGGGCCACGGGATCGCGTGTGGGTGCTCGCGCAGTTGGTTTCTCACGCGACGGTGGCCGAACTGCCGGTGCTGCTGGAAGACATCCTCAGGCGTGAGGGCCAGAGCGGAGAGGCCGCGCTGCGGCTGGTCTTCACCCGCTGGGTGGATCTTGATGCTCAGGAAATGATGGTTGCCCTTGAGGCGAAGCCGCTGGGCTGGCGCTACTATCTGCTGCAACTTGCCGTGAAATGTCACCTGGAGCGGAAGGGACCGGAGGTGCTAAAGGCAGTGCGAAAAAAGTGGCCGGAGGCGGCGCGAGCTGCTGCAATTGAAGGAGTGAATGCTGTGCCGGAGAATGTGGAATTACTGATGCCGTATTTGACGGGTGAATTTGCAATTCACAGCGAGCCATGGACCGCATGCGGCGGATTGCCGCTGGAGCGGCGTTTCAAACTGGCGGTCGCGATGCGGGAGGGAAACTTCATCGAAGACCTGGTGGAGACAGACGCCGCGGCAGTGGGAGCGCTGGCCAAAGAGTTGCCCGAAGGACCGATGCGCCGCAGAGCCATGAAAGAGGTCCTGATGAAGCTTGCCGACGACGAGCCGGATAAATTCCGGGCGGAATATGCGGCACTGCCGGCGGGGAAACTGCGCAACACCCTTACTTACCGTTACGCGGAATTAATGGGAAAGGATGATCTTGAAGCAGCCATTTCATGGGCAAAAGCACGGCCTGTGGACGAGGGCCGTTTTGAAGCCCTTTTTGCCGCGGGCTCAGTAGCGTTTGCCTCCGATGACCCGGCAAAAGCGTCGGAGCTGGCACTGGAAGCGTGGCAGAGTTGTCCCGGAAACTATGCTGCGCGATCGCAATTTTCAGGTCATTGGGTGTACTACGACCCGCCCCATTCTCTTCCTCCCGTTTCCGAAGGTTCGTTTCCGGTTACACCTGAGCCTTCGGGGGTTTCCAATCCATTGGATTTTTTAAAAGCGACGTTCACTGCATGGAATGCGAAGGAGCCGGGCGCTGCCTCGGCCTGGCTTAAGATGTTACCGGATGTCGACTTGCGCTCCGAATTGGGCGGATTGCTTGCAGTGGACAATCCGCAGGATCTTTCGTCCATTCCGTCCGCAGCGGCGAGGATCAAGACGGGGCTCTTTCTCGCAAGCGCGACGGTGCAGGAACAAGGTGGATTCCCAGTGACGAAAGTAGACCCTGCCCTGATTCAGGAGAAGCTTCCTCTTGAGATGCAACATGCGGCACGGCTAACATCAGCTTTGAACGACGGTGTTCCGGATGCGGCCTGGGAGCAGGCGTCAGTAGAGGACCGGCGGCTTCTTGCCGGGCATGCGATCACCCTGCGCGCCGTCGGCGTGTATTCTGGATGGTCTCCCGAAACGGCGACGGAGTTTTTTAACCGGCTGACACCGGAGGAGCGGTCGCTGGAAGCATGGCACGCAGCGGGGATGGCCTCCCTGATGCAAGATCCGCAGACGGATCCTGAATGGATTGGTGCTCTGCCTCCCGGGCCGGAAAGGGATGCCGCGATCACCGCGCTGGTGGAATTTCGAACGTCCGGCCCTCATGAAAGTCGCGATAGCGGGTCCGCACTGTGGTGGGCTCTTCTACTGAGTGGAGAGCCGGAACGGGAACAAATACACCAGATGGCTCTTGATGTATGGCTTGAGGATCACATCCCCGCGCACTTCCCCACAGGGAAAATTGATTCGGGAGAGGCGGAAAAATGAAAAGGTCCCTGCTCATGACAGCCCTGTTAGCGGTCGGCAGTGGATGGCTGGCGGCAGCGTGGACATCTCCTGCTCCCCGCCCTGCACCCGCGGAAAAGCCCGCCGCAGCCATCACCGCCGGTGATGACCCGGTGAATGTGGAAATTGAAAGGATAGGAAAAGATCCCGGCACGGGAGGGAACGCGGCACGGTTGGCGGCACTGGCCACCCGCTTCCGGGAAGCACCCCTGTCGCAACTGAGTGAACTCCGGTCCATGCTCGACTCGTGGCGGCCGGGCACGGAAAAGGAAGTCGCCCGCGCAGTGATTGATTCCCGT
>DATAIE010000641.1:0-9843 GCA_036262875.1 Verrucomicrobiales bacterium | reverse complement strand
ATCCGCATTTCTCCGCCTACGAATACCCGACCACCACCACGACGCTGCTCAAGTTCGCCGATGGCCGCGCCGGCAAGTGCGCCAGCGTGATCGATTGCTTCCAGCCTTATTATTTCCACACGCACCTCGTCGGCAGCGAGGGCAGTCTCCTCGACGGCAAGTTTCACACCAACAAACTGGCTTCGCTGAACAAATCGAAATGGAGCGAACTGAGCATCCATCCGATCGATTCCGGTGATGTGGCGGATCACCCCTATCAAACCCAGTTCGAGTCGTTCTTCAAAGCGCTCGAGGCGGGCAAGGAAATGCCCCTGACCAGTCTGAAGGATGCGCTGCGCAGCCATCAGGTGATTTTCGCCGCCGACAAATCCGCCGCCGCCGGCGGAACGCCGGTGAAGGTCAGCGACATCGCCTGGAAGTAAGCGATCCACCGCTGTGGCGGCTGCCCGGAAACGGGCGGCCGCTCACTTCGGCTTTTTGTCAGGATAAGGCGGACGGGCCGGAACCGGCCGGGGTTCTTTCGCGATGAGGTCCTGGAGGTGCTTTACCGCGGCGTCCAACTGCGCATCGCCGCCTTTGAAAGTGGCGGCGGGCAGGTTGTCCACGGTGATGTCCGGGTCCACGCCGTGACCCTCGATGAGCCACTGTCCCTCGGGGCCATAGACGCCGATCTCCGCCGCGGAGGCGATTCCCTGATCGACGAGTTCGTTCTCAAAGCTCAGCCAGATTTCGCCGCCCCAGGTGCGCGTGCCAATGACCTTTCCGATCCCGAGACGTTTCACGCCTTCGCTGAAGGCTTCACCATCGGAGGCGGTGAATTCGTCGCAGAGAACGCAGACGTGACCGCGGAAGGCATACTGCATGTTCCAGTCTGTCGATCCCGTGCGCGGCTGGAAATACATCCACGCTTTGCGCAGCAGGCGCCCGATGAGCCAACTGTCGATATTGCCTCCGCGGTTGTGCCGCACGTCGATGATTAGCCCCTCGCGGTCAAAGACCGGAAAAAACTCGCGGGCCCATGCCGCCATATCCTGCTCCTGCATGGCCCGCAGATGCACGTAGCCGAGTTTTCCTTTCCCGTCCGCCTCCACCTTGAGGCGGCGCGTGTATTCCCACTCGCTGTAGCGCAGGCTTGCCGCGGTCTTGGCATCCACAGGCCGCACGATGGTATCGCGCGCAGGTCCGGCACCGGTCTTCACTGTCAGGAGGACCTGTTTTCCCTCCTGTTTGCGCAGCGCTGAGGCAAAGTTCGGAATCTGAGAAAAGGTCAAGCCGTTGACGGCGGTGATCAGATCGCCTTCCCGCACGCCGGTCTCAGGCTTCGCCAGCGGTGCCAGCAGGGCGGGGAAATCCGGATCCGTTTTCGTGATGTGCGCCACCCGCCATCCGCCGGCGGCTTTGTCAGGCTCCAGCCGGGCGCCGGTAGAGGCGGTGGCGATATCATCCACTCCCGTCCGGGCGTCGCCGTCTTTCACAAAGATGTGCAGCGCGGAAAGCTCCCCCACCATCTCGGACATCAGGTCCGTCAGTTCCTGCCGGTCCGCCACGCGATCCACGAGCGGTGCGTATTTCCGGCGCATGCCCTCCCAGTCGAGCGCATGCATCTTCGGGTCGTAAAACCAGTCGCGCATGAGACGCCAGGAATCGGTGAACATCTGACGCCATTCCTCGCGCGGATCGATGGCGAATGTCCAGCCGTCCAGGGGCACCTTCGAGTCATCCAGTTTTTCGGGCGGGTCGGCGGCGGCTTCCAGAACGTAAAGCGCGTCCTCTTTCCGGATGAGCACCTTCGCCCCGTCCGCGGACAGCTCGTATTCCTTCAGGTCCTCCACGAAGGTCTTCGCTTCGGGTTTTTCGTTGGTGAATTCGAGGCGCTGCAAGTGCCGCTTCGGCTTGAAGTCCGTTTCGATGCGCACCCAGAAAAGGAAATCGTCGTTCGTGCTCAGGTCCGCGTAGTTGCCGGCTTCCACCGGCACCTCATAGAGCCGCGCATTGAGACCGTCGGCGTCCACTTTCACTTCCACGGGCTTATCCTCCTCCTCTTCTTTCGGCTCCTTTTTCTCCTCTTTTTTCGCGGGCTTTTTGTCCTCCTTTTTAGGTTCCTTTTTTAAATCCAACTGGGCTCCCTCCTTTGCGTCTGCGTCCTCCTTTCCCGCTTTGTGCAGTTCGTCGGCGGGCAGGAACGGCCAGCGCTCCGTTTTTGTCAGGCCCAGTCCGTAGATTTTCGTGACTTTGTCAAAAAACGGCTCCGGCTGGCGCGGGCCCCACGGGCTTTCCACCAGCGTGCGCAGTTCCCGGTCCGAGAGAAAGAACAGCCACTTTCCGTCCTGCGACCACGCGGGGCTGTAGCTCTCCACCCGGTCACTGGTGACGGCGAGGCGTTTGTCATCACTGACATGCTGGATGTAAATCTGCCGCATGGTGTTCGCGGCCGGCTGCACCCACGTCACCCATGCACTGTCCGGCGACCACGCGAGGCCTTCGAATTCCCCCGCAGGGCAGGTGGCGATCACTTTGGCCGTCTTTTTGTCAGCATTCCAAAGCAGCAATTGACGGTCCCGGTCATCAAAGATGATCCATTTTCCATCCGGCGAAGGTATGCCCTCATAACGATAGTTTTTTCCGCCCGTGGTGAGCGGCTTCGGACTGCCCGTCCCGTTCGCGGAGTATTGCCAGAACTCCAGTTCCCCCGACGAGTCGTTGAGCGCCACTATGGACTGCCCGTCCGGCATGAACCGTCCATAGCGGTTTCGGACGCCGGCACTCCGGGTGACCTCCACGAGCCGGCCATCGTTCACCGGGGCCACGAACAACTGACCGCGTGCCGTCAGGACCACGCGGTCACCGTCCGGTGAAAGGTGGGCGTCCGTCAGGTAGTCCATGGGTTTGGACACCCACTTTTCCCGCTGATGGTCGGCATCCGTGGCGAGCGTGATGGGAATCACGGCATCCTGGCCCGTGGTGAGGTCGAGCCGGTGAAGATCGGCACCGAGTTGATACACGACAGTATTACCTGAGATGGCCGGCGACTTGGCGTCGTAATCCTTATGGTGCGTGTGCTGGCGCAATTCCTTGCCGTCGGGCAGCATGGACCAGAGATTCATCACGCCGTCGCGGTCTGTCAGAAAAACGACGCGTCCTTCCCACCACAGCGGGGAGCGGCTGGTGCCGGGAAAATCCGGAGTGACCGGCACTGCCTCCGGCTGTCCTGCGGTCCAGCGCCAGAGATTCTGCGCCGTGCCGCCCTGGTAGCGTTTGGTGCTGCTGCCCTGGAAAGCGAAACGCGTGAAGATCAGCGTCTGCCCTGCGGCATTCCACGCCCCGTCGCTGGCCTGAGCCAGAGGCACCGGCTGCAGGCCGCTGCCGTCCGGTGCGATGCTCAGCAGTTGGTGGTCCGGCATGCCCGCCATCATCCGGGTGGAAAAGAAAATGCGGCCGTCCGGTGTCCATCCGGTGAAGGCGGGGGCGGCGGTTTCCCATGTGAGGCGCCGGGGTTTTCCACCTTCCGCGGGCATGACGTAGAGCTCCGCCGGTCCTTCGTACTCCGCGGAAAAGGCGATCCATTTTCCGTCAGGGGAAATGGAGGCTCTCGTTTCCGCGCCTGGATGCGTGGTCAGCCGTTGCGCCGCTCCACCTGTTAGAGGCACCCGCCACAGGTCGCCCTCCGCGGTGAAGACCACCGTTTCACCATGTACCGCGGGAAACCGGTAATACCCCGCAGGCCCCTGCGCCATGACGGCGGCGGCACTCGACAGAAACGCACAGAAAACGGACACTTTTTTCATAAGCGCCGCACCGTTAGCGCGCAGTTTGACAGTGTCGAGAGTGTAGGCGTCTGCCGAAAGTCCGCTCAGAGCGCTGTCATTTTGCCGGAGTCTCCAGCATTTTGCCGGCCTCCTTCAACTGGTCCGCCGAGAGTGTCCCTTTCAATTCATCCCGCTTCAACTCGGCTTCTTTAAACCCGGCGGCGGCGGAGCGGAAGTAATTGACGTAGGCGTAGACGTTGTTTTTCTCACCGCCGAGGCCGCGCTCGAAGAGCGATGCCAGCATGTACTGGCCCAGAGCATGCCCCTGTTTCGCGGCGGCGGCGTAGTTGGCTCCCGCGCGGGTGTAGTCCTTCATGCAGCCGTTGCCGTTTTCATAACAATTTCCCAGATTGACCTGCGCCGACGCAAGATCGTGCTGCGCCGCAAGACTGAACCATCCTACCGCCGCCACATTATCCATCGCGATCCCGCGTCCGCTTTGATAGCGAATGCCCATTTCATTCATCGCGAGGGGCTCGCCGAGTTTGGCGGCTTCGAGAATGAGGGCCGTGCCGCGATTCTCATCCTTTGGCAGCCCGGGCGCGCCCGTATCGTAGAGCTGGGCGAGACCGAGATATCCCAGCGATTCCTTTTCGTTCGCCGCGCGCTCATACCAAAACACGGCAGTGCGCGGGTCCGCCTCCTGGCCGATCCCGCGCGCGGCAAATTCACCGAGGATGGTCATCGCCGCCGCACTGCCGGCTTCCGCCGCCTTCCGAATGAGGAAGACACCGCGCGTCTCATCCTTTGTCAGGCCGCCGCTGCCCGCGATGAGGAGACGTCCGTAGGCACCCGTGGCGTCGGCATTTCCCTTGTCCATCGCCTGCTGATACAGCTTTGCGGCTTCCGTTAGGGAAAGCGGTGCTCCGCGTCCGGATTCAGCCATCCGCCCCTTCAAAAAAAGTGCGGCGGCGTTTCCCTCCGTGACCGGTTTCGCAATCAACTCCGCCGCTTTTGCGAAATCGCGGGCTTTCCATGCGGCATTGGCTGCGGCCACGGGATCGTCCTCCGCCAGGGCACGGGACAGACTGAGGATGACGGCACAAAATAGAACGGGAGCTTTCATGGAGTCGGGAAATTTCATTTGGCGGGGGCGGTCACGGTGAGACGGGTTTCATCGAAACTCTGCATCCACATGCGACCGTCCGGCCAGCGCACGTTGATCACTCCCTTTTGCGGGCCGTCACCCAGTCCGAAGAAAAGCGAGGGGACGTTCTGGGAAAGCCAGCCGCCGCCCGCGGCATACTCTGCGATCTGAGCAGGCGCTCCGGCACGCTCGATCTTGACCAGCACGCCCGGTGCGCGGGAGGGCGGGAGATTCACACGGAGGAAAGGTCCGGTTTTCGGGCCGGTATTGGTGAAGGCCGCCAGCCCCTCGCGATAGGTGCTCAAGACGACATCCGGCCTTCCGTCGAAGTTCAAATCCGCCACCGTGCAGGCGCGATGCTCTGCATTGGACGCAAGGCCGCTCCGGGCCGCCTCCATCGTGGAGAAGTTCCCCTTGCCGTCGTTGATCAGGAACGCGCAGAGCCCGCCATCACGCTGGCTTTCACCGGGCGGTGAATTGCGGGCGTTTTGGGCCACTACGAGATCGGGGTCTCCGTCGCCGTCGAAATCCGAAACGGCGATGCCGTAGACGGGTGCCAGTTGCGCCTCCACCGGCAGGGGTTGAAATGTGAATTTCGGAGGGGCTCCCTCACGGCCAGGGATATTGATCAGGACACCGCTCTCGAGCACGGCGGCCTCCAGTTTCACCGCGGCCTCCAGGGCCTCTTTGCCCGCGATATCGGCAGCGGTGGCGGCGGCGAGTTCCGGATAGCTGTGGAACTTCGCCCCCAGCGAAGGCAGGGCCGCGCCGAGGATCGCCGGACTGCGTTCCGGCAACAGCACGCCGCCGGATTTTTCTGTCATGAGAAACAGGCGGCCCGCCGCGCCCTCCGGTCGCAAACTGAATCCGGTGACCGGCGCGCGATGAATGGAATTCGTTCCGGCGTTGCCGACGACCAAATCCATGTTGCCGTCGCCATTCACATCCGAGGCCACGACCGATTGCCACCAGCCCGTCAGTTTATCGAGCCCCGACTTTGCCGTGACGTCATCGAACCGTTTTCCGACCTTGTTGATGAAAAGGCGCACCGGTCCCCATTCACAGGCAACGGCGAGGTCCACCCAGCCGTCGCCATCGATATCCGTCCACACGGCACTGGTGACCATGCCCTGTGTGGGCATGTCCAATTCCGGCGCCACATTCGTGAATCGGACTGACCCGCCCGTGCTGTCATTGCGAAGCAACTGGCTGACCGGCGCGCTGCCGTAGTCTCCTGGAACGGCGCGGCCTCCGGTGAAGATATCGAAATCGCCGTCGCGGTCATAGTCCGCCACACACACGATACTGGACGCCTGGCCATCCTGAGGAATGGCGTCCGCCGGACAGGGAAAGAGATGGCCTTTACCGTCGTTGAGGTAAAGGCGGTCTCTCTGCACGGGAGACAGTCCCTGGTATCCGGTGCTGCCGCCTGCGACGAACAAATCCACGTCTCCGTCTCCGTCGGCATCGAACCAAACGGCACCCGCATCCACGACGCCGGTGGCACAGTCATCCTCGAGGGCCTTACACCATTCGGGCACCAGACGGCCCTGCCCGTCATTCAGGCGAAGGCGGCCCGCGCTGCCCGCGCCTCCACCGGTGAAGAGATCGTAGTCGCCGTCACCGTCCGCATCCGTCCACGCCAGTGCCGGACCGGCACCTGCATTGGCAAACGGCAGCAGCGAGCCGGTCGCAAATTCCGTGCTGCTCATGTCCGTATGACGCAGCCGGTCGAGGGACTTCACTCTCGTGAAAAAGGTCTCGCGCGGTGACTTTTCCAGCGGGGGCTGCGGACGGGAGGGATAACTGAACGCATAGGCATTGCCGCCGATGAGAGACGAGACGCGCTGCTCGGCCCCCGTGGGCCAGTGGATCATGAGTTCCTGGATCACCGGATCGCTGCCCAGACTGAAGTGCACGACGGTGTCTCCCTGTCCGCGCCCGCCATTGCACGGCATGATCTGCTGCCAGCGGACACTTTTGTCCCCTTTTGCAATCAGCGTGGTGCCAATGGCGTAGGGATTCGCATCCGGCCCGCGCAGCCGGATGGTGAGGGCATTCTGTTGGGTCATCCCGTTGCGGTAGAGGACCGGGGCTTCATCATAGGCCAGAACGAGGAGGTCCATATCACCGTCCGCATCGAAGTCCGCCGCCACGAGCGCTGTGCCCGCGAAGGATTGGCCCAGGCCCCAGGCCTCGCTTACATCCTCAAACTGGAGACCACCCAGATTGTGCATCGCCAGGAGGGGCTCTTTTTGCAGCGGCTCCTTCCCGTAAAGGTCCCAGAGATGTTTGCCGATCCTGGAGCCGGTCACTGGCACCGACGGATCACCGAACCTCCGCGCCTGACCATGCAGGAGAATAAGGTCCTGCCGTCCGTCGTAGTCGGCATCGATCCACTGAGCGCCGCGCACTGCGCCGGTGCGGGCCACGCCGCTGAGCCAGGCACATTCGGCGAAGTGAGGCGCACCACTGTTCACAAAAAGAGCGCTGCGCTCCTCCTGCCGGGGTGTGCCCAGGATCGCCTGCGCACGATCCGCAGCGTTGTAGAGAAGCTCCGTCAGGCAGCGGTCCGCGCGGCGCGGATACGCGGTGCCTCCCGCAAACAAATCCGGCAGGGCGTCGCCCGTGAAATCGGCCACCGCAGCCACGCTGCTTTGCCAGGGAGACACGGGCAGTTGGTCCGCGGTCACGCGGAGGAAGGTGCCGTTGCCCTGATTGTGATAAAAGACATCCGGCGCATGGCCGGCGTCGGTGACATAGAGGTCCATCCACCCGTCACCGTCTGCGTCCCACCACACCGCGCTTTCGCCTTCACCACGACCATTGATGCCTGCGGAGGCGGTCACATTTTGGAAGTAAACCGTTCCGTCCGCGGCGGCCCCTTCGTTGCGGAGCAGAATATCCGGCCGTCCCGCCGGCACGGGCGTCCAGGTCTTTCCGCCATCGGCCGTGACGGGTTCGTAATACCGCTGCGCCTCCGTGCGCAGGGTCGCCACGCCATTCACCATTTCGATGGCGAGTGATTCCGGAAAGCCCGCCGGGTCCTCCTCCCGTCCGGTGACGATGTAGAGATCGAGGTCGCCGTCGCGGTCATAGTCGCAAAAGCAGGGCACCGCGCAGGCATCCGCGATGTTCAGCCGGGAAGCCGCCGCCGTTTCCCGGAAGAAGACCGGGGCGCCGTCCGGCCCGGGGCCCATATTGAGATACAGCTTGCAGGGCGACTCGTAGTTGCAGACGAAAATGTCGAGATCGCCATCTCCGTCGATATCCACCATGGCGCAGCCCGTGGACCATGCGCCGCCGCCGTCCAGAAGAGGTCCGGCGGATTCGGTAATGTCCGTGAACTTCATCGGAGCCGATTGCCGGTAGAGCTTGTTAGGCCCTCCGCCGCCCGCGATGAAAACGTCCAGCCGGCCGTCGTTGTCGATATCCCCCACCGCGATGGAGCCGCCGCCCATGCCGGTGGCGTAAAGATGCGAGTGAACGTGGTCCGGCAGGATCCGGTTCACCGTAGTCAGTCCCGTTTCCTCCGGGCCCAACCGGTCAAAAAGTTTGCCGGAGGCCGATGGCTGCGGACGCGGCAGCGGGACACTCGCTGCCTGTGCCGGATCGACGGCAGGGAGCAAAAGGCACAACAGAGGGACAAAGCCGCAGGACAATTTCCGCATGAGCCCACACTGGAAGACACTGCCCCGGCGGGACAAGGACAAAAAGAGCCTGTCAAAGCACCGTGCCGCGCAGGACCTGGAAGGCGACCGTGAAGTAAATGACGAGTCCCGTGACGTCGACAATCGTGGCCACAAACGGTGCGGAGGAGGTGGCCGGATCGAGGCCCAGGCGGCGGAGCAAAAACGGCAGCATCGATCCCGCAATGGAGCCCCACATCACCACGCCCACCAGCGACAGGCCCACTGCCAGCCCGATCAAACCGAAGTGCGTCCCGTAGTCGAAGAATCCCAGCTTCTGCCAGAGAACGATGCGCCCGAATCCGATCACGCCGAGCAGAAGTCCCAGCCAAAGCCCCGAGCTGATTTCGCGGCGCAGCACGAGCCACCAACTGCGCAACGAAATCTCTCCCAGTGCCATCGCCCGGATGATGAGAGTGGTGGCCTGAGAGCCGGAATTCCCGCCGCTGGAAATGATGAGGGGAAGAAAAACCGCGAGCACCACTGCTCGCGAAATCTCGCCCTGAAAATGCCCCATGGCCGTGGCGGTGAGCATTTCAGAAAGGAAGAGAATGACGAGCCACACCGCCCGCTTCCGGATCATGCGAGTGAGGGGAATGGTGGTATAAGGTTCATCAAGCGCCTCCAATCCCCCGATGCGCTGGACATCCCGCGTGGTCTCCTCTTCGATCACGTCCAACACGTCGTCGATCGTCACGATACCGATGATCCGGTGCTCGGAATCGACCACCGGTAACGTGTTGCGGTCGTATTTTTTGAAGACCTTCGCCGACTCCGCGCTGTCGTCGGTGGCATTGAGCGCCACGTAGCGGTCATCCCGCAGTTCACGAACTTTCGTTTCAAAAGGCTTGAGCAGAAACTCCCGGATACGCACGTCATCGATCAGACGACCGTCGCCGTCTGTCACGTAGATAACATTGAGCGTTTCCGAATCGTGGCCGTTGGCACGCACGTGTTCGATGACCTGGAGCACGGTCCACTCGTCCCGCACGCTGATGAAATCGGGCGTCATCAGGCGGCCCACGCTGCCTTCGGGGTAGTTGAGCAGCGTCTGGGCAATGCGGCGCTCCTCCGGCGAGAGAAGCCTCAGGGCCTGAATGACGGCGTGCGGCGGCAGTTCCTCCAGGAAGGCCGTGCGGTCATCGGGAGACATGTCATTAAGCACGCGCGCGGCGTCTTCATTCCCGAGCGCCTTGAGCACTCCAGCCTGGGCTTCCGCATCCAGATACTCCAGCACCTGGGCGGCCTTGATCTGCGGCAG
>DATAIE010000640.1:0-4985 GCA_036262875.1 Verrucomicrobiales bacterium | reverse complement strand
CCGTCTCTGGTAAGGGGCACAGGATGTTCCTTCGCCGAGTAGTTGGCCAGCAGCAGACGGAAACGTCCGTCTCTGCTGAGGAGGAGACTCTCGATCGTGTCCGGGGCACCGGAAGCCGTTTCCATCACATTGGCACCGGTCCATCCCGTGAGAGCGGCGAAGATGAAATACACGGGAAACACGCCGCCGGGGATGGAGTGAAAAACGTTAGGAGCCGCGGAGCCGGATTCGCGCTCCATGATGCCGCGCAAGCCGGTGGTTTGGAAAAGGGTCACGCTCCTTACGCCGGATGCGGCCATTACTTTGAGGCAGCCCAGGGTCCATGCCGCACCGAAGAGAGACATCTGATGCACGTCCGCCTGCGCGGGCATTTCGCCCGGGGCCGCCACGGGGCCTTTCTGGGCACGGGTGCGGAAGCTGACCGGCGAGACCACTTTCGGTTTTTCCGGCCAGAGGGAATCGATCGTGCGGAGCACCTCACGCTGTCCCTCCAGGTTCTGGATCATGTTCAGACGGTCAAACTGGTGCGCACAGGGCCGCAGCGGAACGCTGATGAAATCGCAGAGCGGGGCCGGCGGGCGGTTGTTATTCAGTTGGAAGAAGTCGGCGTCCGTGCCTGCTCCCACGGGTGTTCCACCCTCCGCCAGGAAGTCCCGTGCTTCGATCAGCGGGGATTCACGGGTAGCAGAGGCACCGCGCGTGAGGAGGAGCCAGCGGGCAACGAGTCCTGGATATTCCGCCGCTACCTGAGCGGCATTGCGGGCCTGGTCTTCGACGTCTGCGTCCACCGTGAGGACCACCTCCGCTTTGGTCCCCATGGCCTCCGCCTGCTGAAGTCCCTTCTCCAGCAGAGACTGATAACCGGGAGAAGCGGCATCGACTTCCACCCGGTAGTGCGAGAGGCCCAGCGCCTTCAGGCGGGCGGTCTCTTTTTCGGAAAGCGGCTCTCCATGATAAGCTATACCGACTCCGAGTTCAGGAAGTATGCCCGCAGCTTCGCCGCCTAACACTACGCTGGTGTTGTCAATCGGCAGCGGCACCTTCGCTCCAGGCAGTGCCGCCACCGGTCCGGACAGTTTCAGCGTCACCGTCTGATGCACCCGCTGCCCGGCCTCCATTTTAGCGGGCATGGGAATGCGCTGAGGAGTGCTGTAGATTTTGTAGCTGGCGTCGGTCCAGTTTCGCTGGTCCTCGATTTCAAAGACATCCCCTTCGAAACCGAGATGCACCGCCACTTCCCATGTGGTGAGATAGCGCAAGCCCCGGAAATCGTGGAGGCCCGCCACCGGTTGCTTCGGGTCCACGAGGTCCGGGAACTTTACCTCCGCGCGGTCACCGCTGACGTATTCGGCGCCCGCTCCGTACTGGTTCACCCATTGCGGAATCAGGATGCAGAGACCGACGCGGTTTTTGAACATTGGCTTACGCGCCTCCCCGTCGAATTCATACGTTAGGGTCCCGTCGGCAGCGCCGGTGATGGTGGCCCGCCAGAGGAAGTCCACTTCGGCGGAAACGTGTTCCGAGGTGAAGGTCACACGGAATCCACCATTCCGCTGATCGATCACCAGGTTTGAAATGACGCCCGGCACGGTATTCCAGTAGCGGTCGCGGACGGCTCCATAAATCCGCCGCACGATTTCATCCTCCTGCAAATAGATACCGCGCAACTGCCCCTCATCGAGCGCCGCCCGGAGCGGTCCGGCCAAAAGCCAAACGGGTTCCTGCGGAGTTTCATCCACGCCGTGCCACAAAATGTTCTGAGTCAATTCCAATGCCATAGAGCCGGGGCCATAACCGCAGGCCGCCGCGGCGCAAGCAGGAGACAGGCACCCTTCACCCAACGGGCGGAAACCGCGATTTGCAGAAACACCGATATTTCCTGAAACTCCAGGCCTCCTCCGTCGAAAAGCCGGGCATGAAACCACTGTTTGGATGCTCCGCCGTGCTGCTCACCAGTGCCTCGCTGCGTGCCGCCAGCCTTTACTGGGATGCGAATCCGGCCGCTCCGGAGCAGCAAAACGGCTCCGGCGAGTGGAACGTGTATCTCAACAAAAACTGGTTCAACGCCGGGGACTATACCAACAACTACTGGACCAACAGCGGCGACGACAGCGCCGTCTTTGGCGGTGGCTCGGGAAATGCCGGTACTGTTTGGCTGGATGAAACAAGGCCCGGGTACTACTTCGTTCCCATGCGCATGCAGGACCTTTTTTTCCTGCCGGCCGCCGGAGGCCCGTTCATCGTGCAGGGCAGTGCCATCCAGATGCCGGCCAGGCAGGCGCCTCACTACCTTCAGGTCAGTCATGACACGATCATTACTTCGATGACCGATTTCCGGAGTGATGTGCTGCGCGTCGGCACTTCAACCCTGACCCTTAACAATCAGCAGGCAGAGTCTGCGGGCGTCGCTTCCGAAAACTGGCTGGCGCACGGGAGCTTTCGGTGCCGGGAGGGCACGACGGTGATCAACGGAAAGAACCGGCTCATCTCCTACAATGTCTCCCAAAATGTCTTTGTGGGGGATTCTCCGGGAAAACCGGCCGATCTCATTTGTGAAGGAGGGTATTTGTATGCCGGCGGGGTCTATGTGGGATCCGGCAATGGAACCAGCGGTACACGCTCAAGCCTCACCGTGAGAAACCAGGGAATTGTGAACACGGATTATCTTTCGTTAGGGCCAAATCCCCTCTACGAGGCGCAGGCGGTGCAGCCGCTGGTGAAGATAGCCGGTGCCGGCGCCCTCCAGACGCGAACCACGCTCCTGGCCCAGGGTCCCGGTACCCGCACCACCGTGGACATGAGTGAAGGAGGTGTCTTCCAGGCCACTCAATCCTGTCTTATCGACATGGTGGATGACGGCAGCAACAGCGTGGACATCGACATGCAAAAGTATGCGCTGTTTCAGACCGGAGAGATTGGCGTCCATGGAGGCCGCGCCCGGATTTCCATGGCGGACACCAGCAACCTCTTGTGCTATAACCATTTTTACACCTACGATACCAATTTCCGCCTGGACATGGGAGGCGACAGCAGCCTCCAAACCGGCGCTCTGAGCCTCGGCGGCGGAGTGGTGGTAATGCGGGGCGGAAGTGTTTCCCGCAACAGCACCCCGATTTTCAATCCCTCCTGTCACCGGATCGGATATCTGGGGTATGGATACTGGCATCAGTCAGGAGGGGCCAACGGCTACAACGGACCGTATGCCGGTGAGATCGAAGTAGGTTATTCGGGCACCGGCTGTTTCCGGCAGACAGGCGGAAAGACCTGGGTATCGGGCGGGAGCATTGGAATGCTGGGATCCGGTGATCTGCTGGTGGACGGGGGCACGTTCGATCAACTGACGGAGACGGGCGAATTTGACATCGGCCTCGGCGGGGACGGGACCTTCACCGTCGTGAGTCCAGCGACGGCATCGTTTGCCGGCAATCTCCGGATCGGCTCCTCCGCGCCCAATCCGTATCCCGGGGACAATCCCTACCTCACCGGAGGAGCCGGTACGGTGAACGTGAAGGACACCCTGCTCGCGGTCCACAACGTCACCGGCATCTCAGGGACGGGCCGGCTCAATCTCGAGGGAGCGACGATTCAGGACGCGAATGGAATGCCGGCATCGATTTCAGGAGCAGGCCGCATCGTCCTGCGGGGAACAGGCGTGACCTTCGACATCCGCAATTCGTGCTACGTGGGGCAATCCATTTCCCAGGCCTCCGGCTATGGCCTCACCGGCATTCCGCTGCTGACCGCCGGGACCGATTACATCGGGCCGCCGGTGGTGGCCATCAGCGGAGGGGCGGCAGCGGAGCCACGGCGAGCGCTCTCTACGATCCCGACACGCGCATGGTCACGGGATTTCTGATTACCAATCCCGGAGAAGGGTATACCTCGGCACCGGCAATCACGGTATACAACGGGCGCGCCCACGGCATTACCGGACTCGACGCCGCGGCGGGGGCACCGGTGCTGTCACCCAATGCTACGAACTCTCCCCTCAGGAAAACCGGCGCGGGTATCCTGACGCTGGACTCTGCTCTCAACTCCTGGACCGGTCCCATCTCTGTGGAAGAGGGCCTCCTGCGCATGAACGGCCTCTTCCCATCCAGCAGCGTGACGATGAAACCCGGCACCCAATTGATCGGCGGAGGTCAATGCGGGACAGTGACACTTCAAGACGCGATCCTCTCACCGGGCACGGGCGGATTCACCTCCGGAGGAGCACTCTATACAGGCTCTGTCACTGCCGGTGGAGCGAGCGTATTCGCATTTTCCCTTCACGGCACCGTGCCAGGAGGCAGCCTCAACGGAGACTACGATCAACTGGTGCTGACCGGAAGCGTCCAACTGGCCCAGGGAACGATCCTGAGCGTTTTGATGAACGGGACATTCCAGGCGGATGCCGGGCAGGTTTTCTATCTGCTTGTCAACGACGGCGTGGACGCGATCGCCGGGACATTCGATCATGTGGCCGAGGGCTCAGTTATTACGAATGAAGAAGGCGAGCGGTATCTGGTAACCTACCGGGCCAACGCGGAGGGTGGCTCGTTCACCGGGGGAAATGATCTGGCGGTGAAGTATCTCGGTCAGGCCGGACCTCCCCCGGTGCTGCAAATCGCAAAGACGGCCCCCTCCGGCGGCCTGGAGAGGGTGCGCATTTCGTGGCCAAAATCCGCAGAACCTGAATGGAAGCTGCAAACAAGCCCTGCGATGACAGCGGGAACCTGGGCCGCCAGCGGCCTCAACGTGCAAAGCGATGCCGCGGAATACTATGCCATCGACAGCATCCCCGCCGGAACCACACGGAGATATTACCGCCTGAAGCTGCAATAGGACGGGCTTCCACAGGTTTTGGAGGGAGGGTGTGAATGAAACGGTGCGGCGGGCCGTCTGAGAGTCATATTCCTCCGCCGTCATCAGGCAGCGGGGTCCGGTTTCTGCATTGAACCTCTGCGCTCACCACCGCCATGAAAAAATCGCTGTTCGTGCTGGCT